>CAKKQI010000001.1 GCA_919901895.1 Candidatus Brocadiaceae bacterium
CATATGTTCCCTAATCAATATCAAAAAAACTTCGGTTGTTTTGTGGCTGAACAAGTGAAGGCTTTAAGACAATACCAAGGTTGGGATGTTCGGGTCGTTTCATGTCAACCATGTTGGATAAATACCATGCATCCATTACGGATCGCCCGCAGTATTTCTGATTATTATAGACAGTTAAAGATAAAATGGTTTTCCTACGATGATATTCCAACGATATTTATTCCTTATTTGGTCGGCGGTATTTTTAGATTTCGTTTATCCGCTTTTACCTATTGTTTTTCGGCCGCGATTGCTGCTTCCCGAATTCGCAAGAATTTTAATTTTGATCTGGTGCATGCTCACACCGCTTATCTTGACGGGTTGGCAGGACGTTACGTAGCGCGACGATATAACGTTCCTTTAGTTATTACGGAACACACCGGTCCTTTTAGTTATTTTACCGGCAAGGAGATCGTCCGGCAGATAGCGCTTTATTCCTTAAGATCAGCTAATAAAATCATCTGCGTCAGCCGGGCCTTAAAAGAGGAAGTAAAAAAGTGGCTTCCCTTAAATGCGCAGCGTAATTTAATATCATTGCCAAACGGCGTTGATACAAATTTATTTAACTTGAACGGTCATCCGGCGGCCCAACAACAGCCGTATCGTATTCTCAGCGTTATTTCTTTAGATGACAACAAAAACCCTTTTTGCCTGCTGGAGGCTTTTCAATATTTATGCCGCTGGAAAATGAATGTGGAATTAACTATCGTTGGCGGCGGTGTACTATGGCGGGAGATAGAAAATTGGGTGGTTAGCAATAATTTATCGCATCTTATTCATCTCGCTGGATGGCAATCCCGCGAACAGGTGTCTTTGCTTATGCGTCAAATATGTGATGTCTTAGTTTTGCCAAGCAGAACAGAAACGTTTGGCGTTGTTGTAATTGAAGCAATGGCCAGCGGCAAACCGGTGGTCAGCACTCGTTGCGGCGGGCCGGAAAGTATCCTCACAGAAGCGCATCTTGGCGAACTTTGCGAAAATAATAATCCGCTTGCCTTAGCGCAGTCTATCAAAAAAGTCCTGGATAACCCCGAACAATATCCGCCTCAAAAAATCAGAGAGTTTGCCTTGGAAAAGTATTCATTTCAACAGGTTGCCTCTCAACTTGCGAGCATCTATGAAAAAGTTTCTCATGATTTTAATAAGCCGGAAGGATAAAATTACGATGAAGGTGTTGATGGTTACCCCGGATTGTTTTATGATTGACCGGCGTATTATTCTGGAGGCAAAAACACTTATAAACGCCGGATACGAAGTAACGCTGCTCGCCGGGTTTGAGTGCTCGGAAGAGACCCATTACCTGAAAGATGGTATCAGCATATACCGTTATAAATATGATTGGGAGGATAAAAGGTTGGAAAGAATATCGTCATTTCTCCCGCGAAGCAAATTCTTAAACAAATGTTATTCACGCTTAATCAAGCCGTTTTATGAAATGACCGCTTTCGAATATTTTATGTTAGAAAAAATCTCGCAATTTGAAGCGGATGTATACCACGCTCATGATTTCCCGTGTCTCAAGGCAGCTGTTTATGCAGCCAGGAAACGTAAGATTCCCTTAATATATGATGCGCACGAGATTTATTATTCCCAGCGTATGTTTCCTGATGCCGTACAGCAAAAATACTTCAAAGAGGAAAAAAAATATATCAAATACGCCGATATTGTAATAACGGTTAATCAATTTATTTCTGATATTATGGCAAAACAATATAAAACCACGCCTGAGGTTATAATGAACTGCGCAGAAATGCCTGTTAATTTTAATCCGGCCGAATCATATCGTCTCTTAAAAAATAAAATCAAAGTGGCCGCTGATTGGAAGATTATTCTTTATCAGGGATGGCTTTCGCCGGAACGAAATATTGAAGCCCTTATTAAAGGCGTTCGTTTTTTGCCGGACAAATGTTGTTTGGTCATTATCGGCTATGGGGAATATGAAGGAATGTTGCGCAAAATTGCCAGCGAAGAAAAAGTCCAAGAAAAAATTTTCTTCCTGGGCAAGATATCGCCCGATGAAATATTGCATTATACAGCCGGGGCAGACATTGGCGTGATTCCTTATTTACCAATAGATGAAAATCACCGCTACTGTTCCCCTAATAAATTCTTTGAATACATCTTAGCTGGTATTCCCGTCATAACAAATAACTCGTTTTTTTTTCGAGCGATGAATGAAAAATACGGCGTAGTACATACAATAGATACCTTCTCCCCTGAAAAATTTGCCCAAGCCGTAACTGAAATGCTTTTTAATAAATCAAAATTTAATGAAATGAAAAATAATTGTTATAAAGCTGCGAAAGAATTAAATTGGGATGTAGAAGGCAAAAAATTATTATCTGTTTATAACAGATTAAAAGCATCTATCAATATGAGCGACCGCCATTAACACCTTGTAAAGGTCGTTTTTGTACGGTAATGAAATTGCCGCGCCTTCAGATAGTGGACCCGCCTGCGTAGGGCAGGGATTGGAACTCGCAATGACTGTTATTGCAGTCTCGTCTTGGCTGGGGAAGCAATCTCTGAATTACTAATTTCAATCTTGACAAGGCGCTATGCAAGTCCGATGAAGTAAGGCTACCTATGCGACGGGGCATAATTTAGATTCCTTAAATATGATAGAAGGCAGTGATTTATTATGATATTTCTTAAAGAAACTCTTCAACGCCTGAATCAGCTATTAAATAGGTACACTTTAGGATGAAATGTAAACCCCGTTACAGTATATTAAATCACCTAATTGGATGTAACTTTTAAGTTATAAATATTAAATACAAAATAGCCAAAACCTGATGGGTGGCGCATAAAATTAATATAAAAAATTATAACGGAATTGCGTTTTGATGATATGATGTAAACAGCATTAAAAGTTAAAATACTGATAAAGACCGGGCTTAATGCTCATCGGCGATTTCGAATGGCTGGCAAAAGAATAATCAGAAGCGGCTTAATGGTAGTCAGGTGTAATAAAATTAAAAGATATTATTTAGAAGGTTTTTATTATGCATAAAATAAGTATTGTGGTCGCTGCATATAACGAGAATTCTATTATTAGTGAAACGATCCAAAAAATTATTGAGTTAATGAAGCAACAAAATAAGTATGAATGGGAACTTATCTGCGTAGATGACGGTAGTTGTGACGATACTTATTCCGTAGCCATCCAAACCGCAGCGGGTGAACCAAAAGTTAAAATATTAAAACACAACCATAATTATGGACAGGGGCGGGCCCTCCGGACCGGCTTCGCCGCCTGCTCCGGAGATATTGTCGTAACTATAGACGCCGATTTAAGCTATGGGCCGGAATACATTTTAAAATTGGGCGATGTCCTGATTGAACGTAATGTCGATATAACTCTTGCTTCTCCCTATGCCAAAGGCGGGGAAGTTGTCAATGTTCCTTTTTACCGGCGTTTGTTAAGCCGTTTCGGTAATAAATATTTAGCCAAGATGAGCCAGTATAATATCTCCACTATTACCTGTGTGGTCCGGGCGTATCGGCGTGAGATATTGGATGCTATTTTTCTTACGTCTGATGGTATGGAACTTCAGTTGGAAATTATGCTGAAGGCAGCCATGATAAAGGCCCGGGTTTGTGAAATCCCGGCTCGTCTTGCCTGGGCTAAGCAGAAATCTGCTGATATGAAATTTTCAAGGGTTTCTAAGATGAGAATTTTTAGGACAATGGGAGTTTATCTTTTTCTGGGCTGGTTATCTAAACCAGCTTACTTTTTTATCCTGTTATCTTTATCGCTGCTTTTAACAGGCGGTTACATGGCTTTTATGTTGGTTTTAAGAACTTTCAATTCAATCATAACTAATCTTGATTACGGAGCGTTTCAGGCTATTTCCATTGGCCTGGAAACGGTTTATAAAAATTACACCTATAGTTTTATTATCAGCGGCGGCCTGATTATTTTCGGATTCCATATTTTAGGGGTCGCCTTGCTGACCATTCAGAACAAATTTTATTTTGAAGAAATGTATAAACTAACTGAGGCCGTTTTATCAGAAAAGATTAAAAAAAGTGAAGAATAAGATTTTTCCTTGCCCGGTCTGCGGCTCAGCACATAATAGCAAGAGATTGGATTTGTCTCTTTCTCGCCAGAAAGAAGTTTTTGATATCTACCGATGCGTTTGTGGGCTTGGTTATAGTAACCATGCTCTTAATGGCACACCGGCTGATATATACGACTCTTTATATTATGAACAGATTAGGTACCAGGTTGCTTCTTCCCGCCGATCGTATCTTAAGCATCTGATACCTTTCTTTTAAAAAGCGATCCGGGCCGTTGGCTTGCCTCCGGCTCGGAACCATTTACTGGATATCGGCTGCGCCACGGGTGATTTTCTTGAATATGCGACGAAGTCCGGTTGGCAATCTGAAGGGATAGATATCTCGGAGTTTTCCGTGACCCGGGCGCGGAAACGTGGGTTTAATGCCCGGGTATGTTAGATTGAAGAATTAGCCGCGCCTGGTAATAATACCTACGATGTAATTACAATGTGGGACGTTATTGAACATTTGCCAGATATGGTTAAGGCTTTGAAAATAGTATCTGAACGCACCTTGCCTGGCGGCGTGATTATTATCAAGACTGTTTCGAGAAGATCAATCGTTGATTTTTTAGCCCGAGCGGTTTATATAAGCAGCCTCCATCGTATCGTCGGACCGCTCAGAAGAATGTATGTGCCTGGGCATCTATTTTATTTTACTCCCAGTACGCTGAATAAAGTCCTATCTAAATTTGGAGAAGTTTTATTTATTGATTATACCGATACTCCGCCTGACGCGCCGATTTCTTCTGGATTTATGAAAACAGGCTTGCGGAGTATGTTTTTAATTCAAATGAATTAATCGCGGCCTGGATGCCGGGGGGAACCAAATTATGACCATCAAAATTCTTCTTATCAGTCTCTGGAGCATATCTTTTCTGCTGGTAAATGTCGGGGCTAAAAAACTTGCCAATATCATAATTTTTAACAAAGGTATTATTGAGTTAATTAAAAGTGTCATTTACGTTCCCTGGTTTTACGTTGTAATATTTACGTATCTGACGTGCGCGGTTTTATACCTGATGCTATTAAAATTTATGCCTCTTGTTGCGGCCGGCCCGATTGTATTAAGCCTCGGAATAATTATTCTGACTTTAACCGGGGTTGTCATATTTAAAGAGCGCGCCTTCAATGCCGCTCAGATTATCGGTATTATTTTTTGTCTGGTTGGAATTTTACTTCTGCAAATTGCAGCCAAAAATTAATAACCTGAATACCGATGAAGTTATCACAAACCGAACCCAAAAAAGGAACGAATAAAATGGGCAACCCGGCTGAAAACGAGAAAGAAATCGCTGTTAAAACAGGCGCTCTTTATGCCTATATTTGGGATCAGTTCAACCGAATTCAATGGACACAATTTTCAGATGATCATTTTATGAAGTGGTCTCCACTCCCCGATTCAAATATATTTAAAGAGAAAATAGTTTTAGATGCCGGATGCGGAAGCGGCCGGGCCTGCAGAAGCATGTTATTTCAAGGCGCTAAAAAAGTAGTGGGAATTGATATGGGAAAAGGATGTATCAGCAATACCAATGAGAGGAATAAGGACTTTTCTGGCCGATTAGAAGTCAAACTGGCTTCAGTTCTTGATGTCCCTTATCCTGATAATACGTTTGATATTGTCCATTGCGATGAAGTACTTCACCATACGACCAATCCCAAGAAAGGTTTTTCCGAACTCGTCCGGGTATTAAAACCCGGAGGTAAAATTATTATCGCTGTTTACGGTCGCGGCGGATTTATGAATTTTGCCATTTATTCAGCCCGTTTATTTCGCCGGCTCATCCCCCTCAAATGGACTTTTTATTTATGTAAACTAATAAGTAAAAATCCGGTAGTTTGGTATTCGATTTTGGATTGTATGTATGTTCCCATCCGCGAGAACTATTATGAACATGAGATTCGAAGGTGGTTTGAAGACTATAATTTTGATAATATTATCCGAATGGATTCCGCTTGGGGGCCATACGCTTACGGGCGATGGATGAAAGGCGATGGTTATATTAAGTTTATAGCTGATAAGAGGTCGAATTAGAATGAAATGCGCTCTTATTCATTACGATGTAAATCGAATTAGTAACGAGCCGGGCAATAAGACAGTAATGAAACATTTCGGGCATATGCCTAATATTCAATTGCTGTACGTCGCCGGTGTTTTGGAAAAAATCGGCGTGGGACTTGCCTATTATGATATTGTCGGTATGGATCTCTCTAATTTTGAACTTGAAAAACGTCTGAAGTCGTTTGCCCCTGATCTTATCGGATTGTCCGTTTATACTTCGCACTTCCACCAGGCAAAATCATACGTCGCCTATTTAAAATCATTTTTACCTGACGTTAAAATTATATTGGGTGGAATTCATTGCGCTATTTATTCAACTGAAACGATGCGGCAAATTCCAGCCGTTGATTTTGCGTGTACGGGTGAAGCGGAAATGGTGCTTCCGGAATTTATTAAAAGATGGGAAAAGCGGGAGAGTTTTGAGGGCATCCGGGGGTTGGTCTGGCGGGATGGAGACAATATTAAATATGCCGGTAAGGCCGATCTTTGTCAGGACCTGGATTCAGTTCCATTCCCGGCCAGACACTTAATTCCTAATCATAAATATTATAATTTTATCAGCACCAGGCGGAATTATACGGTTCTTAATACCAGCCGCGGTTGCCCGTTCCATTGTATTTTCTGTGAAGCCGGGGGGCAAAAATGGCGCGCCCGAAGCCCTGAAAATATCGCGGCCGAGTTTGCAGAATGTTACGAAAAATACGGCATCAGAGAGATAGATATCTTTGATTCCAGTTTCACGATTAATAAAGAACGTGTTATGAAAGTTTGTAACCTGCTGATTAAAAACGGATTGGCTAAAAAAATGATCTGGGATGTCCGCAGCCGGGTCGATACCATAGATGAAGAAATGTTGGAAATAATGAAAAAAGCCGGTTGCTACCGCATCTTTTACGGCATTGAATCCGGGAATAGCGAAATATTAAAAAAAATACGCAAGGCATCAAATGTGAAGAGGATAGAAGAGATTATTAAAAAAACAGATAAAATCGGAATAAGCGCTTTCGGGTATTTTCTTATCGGCTCACCCGGTGAAACTCTGGAAACATGCCGCCAGACCATTAATTTTGCCAAAAGGTTGCCGCTGGACTTCGCTATTTTTAATTGTTTGGTTGCCTTTCCTAAAACCGAACTTTATGAAAAATATTACCTGCCTTACGTTACGCATGATTTCTGGAACAACTATATCGTCAGCCCTGAGCCGGTAAAAATATTTATGGGACGTCCGTGGACAAAAATAAGCGATGAAAGATTGCGGCGGATTGCCCACAAAGCGATGCTTGGATTTTATTTTCGTCCCGGTCAGCTTTACCGAACCATTCGTTCCATTGGTTCTGTAGAACAATTCCGCCGTTATTTAAATGCCGGCTGGGATATGTTTTGGGCTTATTTTAAGAAGAAGTAAAAATATCTCTTTTTATTATACAGGTTTTTAGAATTTTTGATTATGGGTAGTAAAAAAAATATTCCTATCAGCGTCATCTATTTTCTCCTGGCATTGGTTTTATATTTGGCGACACGCCATCTTGGTGTTGTTGTAATTATGGTGGGCGGCGCGGCGTTATTGCGCTTGTTCTGGAAAATATTTAAATCGAGATTTGCCTTATATTCCCAGTCTCACGAAACGGTCGAATTGGAATTGCCTCAACGCTGGTCACGCGTATCGTTAATCGTGATGTTTATCCTGACGCTCTTCATGGGAATAGCAATGGTCCGGCTTTCTTTCCGGGGTATTGAAAATAAAAGGATGATATCAGCGTTTCATGAAGATGAAGGAATCATGGCTGATATATATGAAGAATATATCGCTCAAAAAAGATTTGATCTTGGAAAAAATTGGGGATATACCTATGGGTCGCTGCCGATTATGATCGTTTCGCTGATGGGGCGTAGTTTAAAGCCAATTATTATTTTGGATGGCGTGAGTTGTGTGGTTTTCAACAGACTTTTATTATCCGTTGTATTGCTATTGACCGGCTGGCTTGTATTTTTTATCGGAAAGCGTGTTTTTAAATCCCCTCTTTTAGGTTTAATCGCCGCCGGATTGCTTCTCAGTAATGCAAAAGTTATTGAGATTTCAATCTTGAGTAATTTCCCTGATATTTTTCATATGTTTCTTTTTGCGCTCGCCGGTTATTTTACAGCCGGCTTGCTTCACCGGTTCGATCACAAAAATGCTTTTTTGGCTCTACTCGCTATGGGTATTGGATTCAGCGTCAAATATATGGGGTTGCCATTTATCGCAATTTTAATCATTGTGTTTAGATATAAACAATAATTAATGGCATAAATTATTAAAATTAAACGA
>CAKKQI010000002.1:0-7747 GCA_919901895.1 Candidatus Brocadiaceae bacterium
TTCTTATCAGGATGGGTGCGGGCAAAAATAACCATTAAACCAGCCGCCGGACCATTAGTTACAAATATTTTGGTCCCGTTTAAAATATAATCATTCCCGTCTTTAACGGCTCTGGTTTCAATCGCAGCCGCATCGCTGCCGGCATTCGGTTCGGTTAAAGCATAGGCGCCGATTATTTGACCGGAAGCCAATTTAGGCAGATAAGCATGTTTCTGTTCAGATGAACCATTTTTATTAATGGCGCAACAGACCAGTGAATTATGGACGGACATAGTCACGCTGGTGGAAGCACAGGCCCGGCTGATTTCTTCCAGAATAAGTACCAGACTTAAATGGTCCAGCCCGGCCCCGCCAAACTTTTCCGGCACCAGAACCCCCCAGAACCCCAGTTCTCCGATTTTCTTGATAATAGATTCCGGTATGCTTTTTTCCTGATCAATTCGGGCCGATAGCGGAGATAGTTCTATTTCCGCAAACTCCCGGGCGGTCGATTTTATCAGTTTTTGTTCTTCAGTCAGTTCCCAGCACATCATTTATTTAAATAGTTGTTGCTATAATGGACGAATTCTTCAAAATCATTTAAATTATTTTTTGTATTCATAAAACCCGCGTCCGGTCTTCCGGCCGAGATATCCGGCCGCCACCATTTTTTTTAACAACGGACAGGGACGGTATTTAGGATCGCCGAGGTCCTGATGAAGAACGTTAAGAATAAATAAACAAACATCCAGTCCGATTAAATCGGCCAGCGCCAGCGGACCAACCGGATGATTCATTCCCAGTTTCATCACATCATCAATCGCTTCTTTAGTGGCGACCCCTTCCATCAGAGTATAAATCGCCTCGTTAATCATCGGCATCAGAATCCGGTTAGAGACAAATCCGGCTGAGTCGTTCACTTCAACCGGCGTTTTATCAAGTTTCCGGCAAATGTCTTTAATTATTTGAATGGTTTCATCAGAAGTGGCTAAACCGCGGATGACCTCAACTAATTTCATCACCGGCACCGGGTTCATGAAATGCATCCCGGCGACGAGATCAGGACGGCTCGTAAAAGAAGCCAGCCGGGTGATAGAAATAGAAGAAGTATTGCTGGTTAAAATTGTTTCAGGCGGACATAATTTATCTAATTGTTGAAAGACATTTTTCTTAGCCGATTCATCTTCAATCACGGCTTCTACTACCAGTTGAGTATTTTTTGCGTCGGATAGCGATAAAGAAGTTCGGATATTAGCGATGACGGCTTCGCTTTTTTCCAGGGTGATTAAAGATTTTTTTTGCATCCGGTCCAGGCTTTTCCTGATATTATCAAGTCCGCTTTCAAGAAATTCTTTTTTAACGTCAATCATCAGCACTTTAAAATCGGCCATGGCGAAAACCTGGGTGATACCGTTGCCCATTGTTCCGGCGCCGATGACAGCAATTTCCGATATTTTCATTATCATCTCCTTTATTAGTAAACGGATTAAACAGATAAATCGGATGGATAATTTCTATTACAATACCTAAATCTACTCAATCTGTTCAATCAGATTACTTTTTATTGAGGCATATCTTAAGGCAATGTTGGGTTATTTATTACAAAAGTCTGCGTTTTCCCGCCGATTATTTTAGGTTCGTAATTACTTAGTTGAAATATTCTATCTATTAAGTCTATATAAAGTTCAACAATTATTTTGTGTTCCTCAATATTTTGAGGTGGGCGAAACTTATAATCACTTGCTTGCCACATTAGACTAAAGTAATTATCAATGAATTTTCTGGCAACATGAAAAGCCACTCGTCCCGAGATAAACCCATTAATATACAGTTGATAGTTTAACCCATTAGAAATATTAAAACCAGTTTCTAACTTATTCTTTTCCCGGGCGTTATTCCACAAGTCTTCACTATAATGAAAGTTATTTTCGCCTTCGCCATATTGGCCGTTATCTTGAAGACGAGTATTACTAATGCACCACATTTCTGGATGATTACCCTGATATCCTGCGATGTGAGTTATAGAAAGGGCTTTCTTTTCCTCTGGGTTCATTTCATCTTCTAATGTTTTAGATAGCAATTCGGTAAATTCTTTTAATGTAGAGTATTTACTTTCATTTCCAGATATAAAATTTAGCAACCATTCGCTGAGTATTGTTCCATTAACACTGTAGGAACCGGCGGTACACAGTGCAGATTTAAGTTTACGGATTTCAAATATCTTTTTATCTTCCTTAATAACAGTTCTATCATTACTTATATTTGAATCCGAACCCAAAACTATTCCAAACTTATTTATTTGTGTTACAATAATCGTCATGCTACTTTTCCACTACTGAATATATTTTGTCTATATTGTTAGAGAATTTGTTTTTCAGGCTGTTATTTGATTTCTTTTCATCTTAATACTCGGTAAATATCCCAACTAATCGCTGATACAACAGTATCTGGGTTTTTAATATCATCGTGTATTAAAAAGTTTCCTTTGTCATCTGAAACATCATAACCGTAAACGCTCAAGTCCGTACCAACAATGTCAAAGGGCTTTCGCAAATAATATGTATCCCCAAAAATTTCCACTTTGTTTACTTTATGCATGAGTTTCATCTAATTGGTTGCCATAATTAATTTTTAAACTATCTCAATACTCAGGGCCACGGCGTTACCTCCGCCCAGGCAAAGGGCGGCCAGTCCTTTTTTCAGGTTCCGCTGCCGGAGGGCATATATTAAAGTGGTCAACAGCCGGGCACCGCTGCAACCAATCGGATGCCCTAAGGCCACCGCCCCACCGTTGATATTTACTTTCTTCGGGTCAAGTTTTAACTCCTGGATTAAAGCCAGGGACGCCGCAGAAAATGCCTCATTTAATTCTATTAAATCAAACTCTTCTATTTTCATCTTTGTTTTTACCAACAAATTTTTAATGGCCTCCTGCGGAGCCATCATCACCCAGGCCGGAGCCAAACCACCCACCGCATAACCGGTAACCTGACAGAGAGGCTTAATCGCATTTTTTTTGGTAAAATCACCGCTCATTACCACCAACGCCGAGGCGCCGTCGCTGATTTGCGAAGCGTTCCCGGCTGTAACCGTTCCATCCGGTTTAAAAGCCGGTTTAAGTTGGCTTAATTTTTCAGCCGAAGTATCACTCCGCGGTCCTTCGTCCTGATCAAAAATAAGAAGTGGTTTGTTTTTGCCCTGCGAAATTTCCAGTGGCAAAATTTCCTCTTTAAATCGCCCTTCGCTCGTTGCCCGCATCGCTTTCTGATGGCTGTTAGCCGCAAACTCATCATGCATCCGGCGTGAAATTTTATATTTATCAGCCACCAGTTCAGCGGTCATCCCCATATGGAAATCATTGTAGGCATCCCAGAGCCCATCGCAGATCATTGCATCAACCAACTGCCCGTGGCCAAGGCGTTGGCCGGTCCGGATTTCGCGCAGTAGATAAGGCGCATTGGTCATATTTTCCATTCCGCCGGCTATAATGACCTCGGCATCACCGGCTTTAATGGTGGAACAAGCCAGCATTACGGCTTTAAGACCGGAACCGCAGACTTTGTTAATGGTCAGAGCGCCCACTCCTTCCGGCACGTTTCCCCAGAGAGCGGCCTGGCGGGCCGGATTCTGGCCTAAACCGGCCGAGATAACGTTACCCATGATCACTTCATTAACCATCTCCGGTTTAATCCCGACGCGTTTGATACTTTCTTTGACTACCAGACTTCCTAATCTGGGAGCCGAATAAGAAGAAAGGGCGCCCTGAAATTTTCCCATGGCCGTACGGACCGCGCCGGCAATTAGCACTTCACTCATAAAATTCTTACTCCCGCATAATATTTTGGTCGGTAAAATATTATAAAACTAGATATAGGACTTGAACCCATAACATCCCCGATAATACATTTAATTTAAGCTAACCATGGGACTTGAACCCATAACCTCCGGTTTACGAAACCGGTGCTCTACCATTGAGCTAGGTTAGCCTGAATCATATGTATACATCGGGGTGCTCTCGCCTCTTCGTCCGTCGCCTATGTTAGCATTATAAAAATTTTCTCAGAAAATTTTTATAGTTACTTTTTCTTTTTGGTCGCCCGTCCGGCCACACCGATTTTCTTGAATTCGTCCAGGCATTTTTTGGCCTCTTCTTCGGTTACCTCCTTAAGCACGGGGACCAGAACACGACCGAGCAATTGAGTGGCCTCAGCGAAAGAAATATTTTTTAATTGGGCAATAAGTTTTGCAGCCTGTTCTTTTTTTTCTTTTGAGGTAATGCTTGAAAGAAACACGCTGCAGGTGGTTTCATCCGAAGAAACCGCATTTGAAATAACTGTCGGCACATTTTCCGGTGTAATTTCAACCGCTTCAGGCATAAAAGCCAGTCCCTGGTCCTCGCTAATTGCTTCGGCATTATCAAGGATATCAATCGGTTCCGGCACAGCGGCCAGGTCACCTGATTCATCCGGCTCTTCTAACGGAGCTAATTCCATCACCTCATTTTCCCCAGACGCAAGCAATTCATTATCTTCGGCCAGAGGTTGTAATTCCATAACGTCACCAAAAATTTCAGATTCAGCATCGGAAACCGCCATCGGAACCGGTTCCAGAACCGGAATAGGTTCCGGGGTTGGCAAATCTTGAGTAAGCAGAATAGGTTCACCGGTGCCCTTTTCCGTCTTGGCTTTGACAAAACGCGCAAAAGGATTTCCGACCCGGCGGAACAAAAAAGTCTCTCCGCAGTTAGGACAAACAAAGGCGCTGCCCCGCCATTGAAAATCAACATAGCGAACTACTTCGCCGCTTTCCAGTTTTTTATAATGCGGCGGGGTCGGCCAGACCACCCGCGGTACGGTCGGCGATAATTTTGTCGTAATTAAAAATTCTAATCCTAAATTAGGATGAGAAAGTTTCAGCAATTTTAATTTAATGGCTTCCAGATCGCTTTTATTCAGGTCGCTCAGGAAAATAATCGGTGGGCTGTTTAAAATCTGGACTGCGACCTCAGGCACCAGATTAAAATTCCGGGCTAATTCGGTCGCCGCCTGAGAAAAAGTTGCTCCGTTAACCGAAGTAATCAGCACATAGTATGATAAGGAACGCGAACCGCTGGTTTGGTCTGTCTGCATATCATTATCCTCCAACAGATTTTATAGGGTTACGATAACCATTTATTAGAAAGATACCATTCGGCCGTTTGTTTTAATCCATTTTTTAACGACACCCTGGTTTTAAAGCCAAGTTCTTGCTGAACCCGCCCGGTATCACAAACCCAGAAATGCTGGGCGATTTCCCGGGCTTTCTGCCGGTTAAAAATAGTAGCCCGTCCTTTTAATCGGCTAAAATATTCTGCCCCGGCGGCTAATAATTTAACCACACCGTCCGGTATCCGCAAGGTTATGACTTTACAATTCAACGACTGCTGCACCAGATTACTGATATATTCTATTGAATAAGACTCCGGATTAGCAATAAAATAAGTCCGGCCAGTTGCTTCTTTACTTTCAGCCGCTTGAATAATTCCATTGACCAGATCGTGCACATAAATAATGTTGATATATTTACGCGTACCGATAATCGGTTTTAAACCATAATTAATTATTTTAAAATAAATCAATAGGTCGCGGTCGCGCGGCCCGTAAACAACCGGCGGCCGGACAATCGTAATCGGCAAGCGGTCCAGATATTCCAGGACAATTCGTTCCCCCATCAGCTTACTAACGCCATAATCGGTAACCGGACGGCATTTTGTTTCTTCGGTAACCGCCCGGCCGTTGCCGGACGGCCCAACCGCGGCCAGTGTACTGACGTGTAAAAATTTTTTTAGATTTTTATTGTCTAAGGCCGCCGCAGTTTCAATTAAATATTTTGTCCCTAAAAAATTCGCCTCGTAATATAATTCTTTTCGGTTGGCCTTAACTACGCCAGCCAGATGATAAATATAATCCCATGCGTCACTGTCTGATAGAGCCGATTCCAGAGAAGACCGGGAAGACAGGTCGGCATAAATATATTTTACCTGTCCGCCTAATAATGATAACCATTTCAAGTTGTTCCTGTCCCGCACCAAACAAAAAACATCATACTTTTTTTGCAGCAACTGTTCAACTAAATGACTTCCGATAAACCCGGTTCCGCCGGTAACCAGAACGCGCATAAATTATTCTCTTACTCCGGTCCCGCCTGACAGAACCGGCCTGCCTGTCTTAATACTCAAAAGTAAGCGTAATGCACTCCACCATAATTTTACCATTTTTGATGACCATTGTCCAGCGAATCGGATAATTATGCACGGATAACGAACAATGAATTTTAAGACTTTCCGCCTTTTTTTAGACATACTGGCCGGCGGCCTGACCTGATGACCAGGCCCATTGTAAATTGTAACCACCCAACCAACCAGTAACATCAAGCACTTCTCCGATAAAATATAATCCTTTCACTTTTCGGCATTCCATTGTCTTGGAGGAAAGTTCGTCGGTATCAATCCCTCCTTTGCTCACCTCAGCTTTGGCAAACCCTTCAGTTCCGGCCGGCATCACCGGCCAACCGTGTAATTTCCCTGCGATAACAGAAATCTCCTTCTCGGTGAGCCGGTTTACCGGCTTAGATTTAAAATAAATATGACACCATTTCTCGCTAAATCGTCTCGGCAAATAAATTGAAAGAAAATTATCAAGATTCACCTTACTGGTAAGTTTCTTTTCATTTAACGCCTCGTCTATTTTAATATCAGGCAGAAGGTTTATAACCAGCGGCTCTCCTTTTTTCCAATACGATGAAATTTGAAGTATGGCCGGACCGCTTAATCCCTTATGGGTGAACAGGATATTTTCCCTGAAACTGATTTTACCGCAACGGACGATTGAATCAATGGAAACCCCGCTTAATTCACCGTATAATTTTGAATCAGGTTGATTCCAAGTTAACGGAACCAGTCCTGGTTTAATCTCCGTTACTTTCAATCCAAACTGTTCGGCTATTTTATAACCAAAATCACTCGCCCCCATTTCTGGAATAGAAACCCCTCCGGTTGCGATTACGAGTGAATTTGAAATAAACTCTCCCAAATTAGTGCTCACACTGAATCGGCCCTCTTTCTTAACCGCCGACACTTTGCAGTTAACCAGAATTTCTACTCCGGCCTCTTTACATTCTTTTAGTAACATACTCACAATTTCTTTTGAATTACCGTCACAAAAAAGCTGACCAAATTTTTTCTCGCGGTATTTAATTTTATGCTTTTCCATTAAACGAATAAAATCGTTTGGCGTATAACGGGTTAGGGCTGATCTGGAGAAATGGGGATTATCGGACAAAAAACATTCCGGTTTAGCGTCAAGGTTGGTAAAGTTGCATCGGCCGCCGCCGGAAATTAGAATTTTCCGGCCGACTTTTTCGGCGTGTTCAAGCAATAGAACTTTTCTCCCGCGCCGGCCGGACTCAATGGCACACATTAATCCAGATGCCCCGGCCCCGATAATAATGACAATTTCTTGCCCTGCTCCCCGATGGACATCGAGGGGCGGATTGGCGGCATACAACATATAAATCTAAAATTAATTTCTGTAGTATAGACGTCTTATTGGAAAAAGTCAAAATTTTGCAATATAAAATATTTTTAAATTGACTTGTTCATTAAAAAAGATACGATGTGTGCATAAATTCTTGAAAGAGCATCCGATAATTAGAAAATACTACGGGTTTAACCGTTTGCCTGACCGGGTGACCCTCAGCCGTCGTTTAAAGGCATTCTGGTGGAATTTCC
>CAKKQI010000002.1:7757-14417 GCA_919901895.1 Candidatus Brocadiaceae bacterium
GTCCACCCACTTCATCATCGGAAAATTTTATCTATGAATATTTTTGACAAATGTAAAAATTATACCCGGGCCACCGAAGCCAAAGCGTCCGGATATTATCCTTATTTCCAGCCCATCCAGTCCGGCGCCGGCACCAGCGTGAAAATCAACGGCCGCGAAATGATTATGATCGGCTCCAATAACTACCTCGGATTAACCCAGCACCCCAAAGTAAAAGAAGCGGCGATTAAAGCCGTGGAAAAATACGGCAGCGGCTGCACCGGCTCACGGTTTCTCAATGGAACACTGGATATTCACGAGGAACTGGAAACCAAGTTGGCCCGTTTTATGAAAAAGGAAGCGGCGCTCGTGGTCAGCACCGGTTTTCAAACCAACCAGGCCGCTATTTCTACCGTGGCCGGTAAAGACGATACGGTCATTATTGACCGGGGGGACCATGCCAGCATTATTGACGGATGCCGCCTTTCTTTCGGAAACACGATTAAATATAAACACAATGATATGGCCGACCTGGAACGGATTTTAGCAAATCTGGATAACCCGACCCAAGCGTTAATTATAGTTGACGGGGTATTCAGTATGGAAGGCGACATAGCCAACCTGCCGGAGATTGTCAAATTAAAGAAAAAATACGGAGCGCGATTAATGGTTGATGATGCCCACGGCATCGGCGTTTTGGGAAAAAACGGCTGCGGCACGGCCGAACATTTCCATCTGGAAGATGAAGTTGATATCATTATGGGCACTTTCAGCAAATCGTTTGCCTCACTGGGCGGTTTTCTCGTCGGGCCGGAATACGTAATTAATTATATTAAACACCACGCTCGGGCCTTAATCTTCAGCGCCAGCCCGCCGCCGGCCGCGATCGCCACCGTCCTGGCCGCCCTTGATATCATTGAAAAAGAACCTGAACGCCGGACCCGGCTTTGGCAGATTACCAATAAAATGATGGTTGCCTTTAAAAAAATGGGGTTTAATACCGGCGAGACACAAACCCCGATAATCCCGCTCGTCATCGGCGAAGTAATGCAGACTTTTAAATTCTGGAAACAGTTATTTGAAAACGGCGTTTTTAGCAACCCGGTTATCACGCCCGCGGTACCGCCTGACCGCTCAATGATCCGCACCAGCTATATGGCCACCCATCAAGATGACGAATTGAATAAAGTTTTAGATATCTGCCAACGAGTGGGGAAAGAAATGGGAATCATATAAGGGGTTTGTTGACCACTCCATGGCGGGGTGCAAAAGACTCATAAAATATGAAGTTTAGCGTCATTGAAGTTCATAATCACCAGACTAAAAAATTATTTATCCATCTCCCCTGGCGGATTTATCCGCCTCAGGCGGACCACTACTGGGTTCCCCCAATTATTTCCGAAGAATGGAAATTATTAGACCCGGCAACCAATCCTTTTTACCAACACGCAGATGTGTCCTTATTCCTGGCCTTAGATGAAAAAAGACAACCGGTCGGCCGGATTGCCGCAATTGTGAACCACCAGCACCTTAAATTTCATCAGGAAAAAATTGGTTTTTTTGGTTTTTTCGAATCAATTAATTCACCGGAAGCGGCCCAACTGCTTTTGGATACCGCCCGCCACTATTTACAGTCAAAGGGAATGACGGCAATGCGCGGACCAATGAATTTTTCAATTAACGACACCTGCGGACTTCTGATTGAAGGATTTGATTCTCCCCCCACTTTTTTAATGACCTATAATCCCTCCTATTATCCGGAACTGTTTGAAAAATGCGGGCTGGCTAAATTAAAAGATTTATATGCTTATTATATGAATCCCGATACCGTTAACTTACCTCAAAAAATAAACCGCATTACCGAGCGGATCCAGTCAAGAAACGAAATTACGGTCCGGCATCCGGATATGAAAAACTTAGACCGCGAGGTAAAGATTATCCAGGAAATCTATAACCGGGCCTGGGAAGACAATTGGGGCGCTCTGCCGATGACCGACGCGGAAATTCAATTTATGCTCAAAGGTTTAAAACCGCTGCTGGTGCCGGAATTCCTTTTGATTGCCGAAGTAGGCGGACAGCCGACCGGGTTTTCGCTCACCCTGCCTGATTACAACCAGGCCATTAAGAAAATGAACGGCCGGCTCTGGCCGTTCGGCTTTTTTAGGTTTTTGCTGGAAAAACGAAAAATAAAAAAATTACGGATGATCACGATGGGCGTGGTCAAGGAATTCCGGAAACGCGGGATTGATGTAATTTTCTACCTTGAATCAATCAAACAGGCGCAACGGCTGGGCTACCGGGAAGCAGAGTTATCCTGGGTTTTAGAAGATAATGATTTAATGAACCGGACGATTCAATCTTTAGGCGCCCGGATTTATAAAAAATACCGGATTTATCAGAAAGTAATTTAATAGGAACTAAATCACCGAAGGTAATTTTTAGCCTATGAATGAGATGACCTCTAAAGAACGTTTTACCAGAATGTTCGACCATCGCGAGGCAGACCGGATACCTATTATTGATTCACCATGGAAAACGACCATAGAGCGTTGGCAGCGCGAAGGTATGCCAAACGAGATAAATTTCGCAGACTATTTCGGGCTTGATAAAACCGCCTTTATCTCCATTGATAACAGCCCCCGTTATGAAGAAAAAGTACTTGAAGAAACTGACGAGTATATAATCAAGACTACCAAATGGGGCGCCACAATGAAAAACTGGAAACACGCCTCTTCTACCCCGGAATTTCTTGACTTTACAATAAAAGACCCCGATTCCTGGCAGAAAGCAAAAAAAAGGATGATGCCGTCCCGGGATAGAATTGATTGGAAATACCTTAAAGAAAATTACAAGACGTGGCGGTCTCAAGGGTATTGGATTCAAGGCGAACCGTGGTTCGGATTTGACGTTACCCATGCCTGGACGGTTGGAACAGAACGACTGCTAATGGCAATGGTAACCGACCCGGAATGGGTGGTTGATATGTTCAATCACTTTCTTGACGTAAGTCTCGAATTGCTTGATTTGATATGGGAACAAGGATATAAATTTGACTGTATTTTCTGGCCCGATGATATGGGTTACAAAAATACCACTTTCTTCTCGGTTGAAATGTATCGTAAATTATTGAAACCGGTGCACCGCCGCGCCATTGACTGGGCGCACGCCAAAGGCATCAAAACACATTTGCATTCTTGCGGCAAGATCAATTCCCTGGTACCGGAACTCATTGAGATTGGATTGGACGGATTAAATCCGATGGAAGTCAAAGCCGGAATGGATCCAATTTACCTGAAAAAAACATACGGTAAACAATTGCTATTACACGGTGGTATTAATGCCATGCTCTGGGATAACCCCGAAAAGGTCCAGACTGAAATGGAACGGGTTATCCCGATAATGAAAGAATCCGGCGGCTATATCTTTTCCTCAGACCATTCTGTACCGGACAGTGTCAGTTTGGAAGATTTTAGGAATATCGTTGACCGCGCTAAAAAACTCGGCACCTATTGATACACCACGACTCCCTCTTGAGTAGTCACGATAATGGAACGACCGTTTATTTGAACCGAGGGATAACCAAACATATTAGAGTTATGAATAAAAGATGTTTCCCAAATGCGTTTCCCTGATTTTTTATCAATCATAATAACGGAAAAAGGCGCCAGAGACCTTGAAACAAAATTTCCCACGCTCAAAATACAATTTTCACCGCCCGTATTAATACTGCCCATATAAGTAAAATCGTTCAACGGACTCTTCCATAAGACCCGATCCTGGTTGAGATCGTAACTTAAAAATATGGTACTGAGTGTCGGCAACGCTGTATTATCGGAAGCGGTAAAATTTTGGGTCCAGAAATAACAGATTCCCTCATGGGTAAGAAACGAACGCCAAACTGTTTTTGCCGGCTGGTTTTTAAAATGCCCGGCCAGGGGCAATTCACGGTCTGTTCCGCCTGAAGTAACACCAGCCAACTTAATAACGACCGGATTCTGGGACAACCCTGAAACAAGAACGAAATCATCTGAAAGGGAAACCCAAACTCCGGTTAAATTCTGCGCCTCAATCCCGGAAAACTGTTTTAAAATCATCCTGCTTTGTAAAACAAACCCCGTCCCGCCTCGGCGGGACGGGGCCAGGTCATAAAGAACCAATTCCTGTTTCCGGTTAAAATAGCATACTTTATTTTTATGAACAATCATAGTTTGATGCAGATACGACGGACCGGGTAAATTACTGAACAACTGGTCTTCATAAAGAACCTGCCCGGAATTACTATTAATTATCTGAAGCGCCGAACCAGTTAATAAAACTAGGAATTGATACTCCTCAGAACAGACGATTCTGGTAACAAGCGATTGATAGCCCAATTCCCAGATAAGTTGACCGTCTTTTTCATCCAGGCAAACCAATTTATTTTGAATAAATGGTGTTGGCCGGTCGGAATTCTTGTGCATCCCTTCCGTTTCAACGGCTGCGACCTGGCTCAATCCGACAAATATTTTATCAAAACCGGTTCGGAGATAAAAAATCACGTGATTCGGCGGCGGCTCATACTGCCAGATTATCTTACCGTTTAAAGCGTTATTCTTCTGCAGGTAGAATCCGCGGTTAATCAATAACCCACCTAAGCCGGACAATTTGGTCTCCAAAATGGTGGCGGGAGAAATAACGCCGGTATTTTTTTTGACAGGCAGCGATTTTTGTTCAGCCGAATCAACCCAGCATTTTTTCTTCTGAACAATATCCCAGCATTCCACGTCGTTTCCCCGGGCGACCAAAAGAAGATTAGACGGAAGTTTGGCCCCGGTCTGATTTAAAGGAACTGCCACCGGCGGCCCGGTTATACACGAATCTGTTTTATCAATTTTCAAAACAGGCGCCGTCGATAAATTAATAACCGTTTCTTCACGTAACTGTTTTCGCAAAAGAGCAATCTTATCGGCCGAGTAATCTTTCAGCAATATTTTTTTATTGTTAACCGGTAAAACCTGCTCTCCATTGGTCCGGCTTGAATTTTCAAGGAAATCAATTAAACCGGAACGGTTATTTAAGCGCTCATAACAGTCAACCGTTTGTAGGAATATCTGCGAAAAATTAGTTTTATCCAACCGGCTATTTTCATCAAACAGCCCTGTCTGCCAAAGCATTGGCGCAAGCAGGCGAAAGTAACAAACCGCTTCTTTAAAATCATTTTCCCGGTAAAAGATTTGGGCTAATCTCCAGATTACTTCATTGGCCCGCCGAGCGTTCGGATAGGTTTTAAGAAATTTCATTAAATCGTTTTTTTTGTTAAAATCAATCTGGGCGGCAAACGGTTCGGCTTGCAATTCAATTTTCCGATAAGCGGCCCGGCCGGCCGTATTAATTATTTTGTCAATCTGAAGTGCGGCATAAAAATCTGTTTTTAAACGCCAATTCACCTCTAACCCGACGGCGGAAGCGCTGATTAAAGGTTCATAATACATCCCCTGATATTTTTGGATTATTTCATCATAGAGCATAACGGCTTCTTCTGGTAACTGTTTGGCGACGCAGGCATCGGCCAGCCGTAACTTAATCCGCGCCCGGTCTTCCTCGCTGCCGGCCAGATCTAAGGCCAGCTGCCACTCCTTGAAACATTCATCCAAATTTTTCTTATCCCAGTTGGCCCGGGCCGCGTATTCATAACGCACCATCAGGATTTGCATCATCTGTCCAAAAATTACCCGGTTGTCATCAGATAACAACTGGGAATTAATTCTTGCTTTAATGCCGCGCAGAGCTTCAATCGTCTCGCTAAATTTTTCATTTTCAATCATCACTTTAATATAATTCTCATAAAGTAATTTTAAATTATCGGGCTGGCGGAATTCCTGTTCTTTATATTCAGCCATAAACCGGCTGATATCGTAATACAGGGAAATCTGCGTATCCGAAACAGCCAATAAACCGTCCCGGGTCATCAGGATTGTTCTGGCATTTTCCTTATCAAACCAGGGTTGAGGCGTATTTATTATTTTTTTATTTTCCAGATCAACCCGGCTCAAACCTTCTTTAGCGTTGAAATAAAAATACAAGGGAGTTACGAAATCGCTTTCCGATAACCCTAATCCCAACCCGCCTAAGGCAGACCAGATTAATTTACCGGTCGAAAAATTTATCGCCGATAATTCCTGGTCATAAACAATAAGGTCGTCATTAACCATGCCGACAATATGCCCCTGCGGTTTAGTCGTCTTTTCCCATATTTTTTTACCGGTGAAAACATCAAAACAGAATATTTTATCCTCGTCAAACGGCAAGCAGCAAAGTAAATTTTTATTTATAATCGGAAAACCGGAAGACCGGTCTGGCAGCGTCATTCCCTGGTAAGGAACCCTTTGCCTTCTTGCGATTGCATCCGTCTCAGATAAAGAATCGCCGAGATAATTTACCAGCCAGGCGATGGCGCCGCTTTCTTCGGCCAGGGCCGCGATAACACCATGATTGGTATTACAAAATATCAAGCCATTATTTTCACCCAGCAGAGGCATGGCGAGTTCACCGGCCCGCTGGTTGGATTGGTTGGTAATTTTAGAACAAATAAATCGTTTCCAGAGCAAATTACCATTATGACCGTCAAAACATAAAAGATAGATTTGATTTTCAATCCCGACAGATTTAACCGCGGCGGTAAAAACTTTACCGTTGGATACC
>CAKKQI010000003.1 GCA_919901895.1 Candidatus Brocadiaceae bacterium
TGAGCTTCTTATTTTAGCTAGAAATTTTCATGATGTGAAGCCATCTTATTTGGAAGTTGCAGAAGAATTTCGTCTATTTCACAATCTATTTTATGATATCAAATCAGGAAAATGCATTAAGATAGATGACAATGGAGATGAAGAGGATGTAATAATTATTAAAGATGGAGTAGCAAAAATTAAACTAAAACAAATTAGGCAATTCCTGGCAATTAAGGAAATGCATCTGGCGATTTATTTTGATATTGTTAGACATTCGTCTTACACATTAGAAGAACTAGGGCTAAAAGAAGGAATTTATCCAACTAAAAACGATAAGCTACTATATACTCTTTTTGTATGCAAAGATAGTATTAGTAATCATAAGGCATTTTCCAGACTTTTAGGGAAAAGGCTAATTGATGGCGTAAGTAAGGAGGAAACTGATTTTTGGTCTTATAATGAAGAAAAAAAGAAACAGTATGCAGATTTTATCATTGGCACCGATGCCAATGGAGGGAATATTATTCATACAAGCGATCCACAAAAGCTTTCTAACTATTTTGGAGCGAATCCTGGATCGCCACATTATCTAACCCCTGTATTCTTTAGCCGAGACGTTTTAGCGAAGTACTATAGTAATCCAGAAAAATTCTCTGTGAGCGATGGCTTCTTAAGTTGCGCCGGTTTATGGGGCGTTAGGATCGATAATAATCACGACAAACATATTATAGTTTTTCTGGGCGATTTAGGCAGGGATTTGCATTACAAAGAACAGCTTTACTGGAAAAGCTTTAATATTCCACCTGATGGGACCATTAGTGGTGTAAACTGGAAAAGAGGTTTCTTGGCGCAGCCTACAAATCCAGAAAAGCAAGACTTACTCTTTAAGTATTTATTTGATTCCTTTCAGCCGAAATGGCAGAAAAAATTCGGCTGGTTTTTATTTAAATACCTATCACCAGGAGATAGTTATCTTTATAGGACACTTCGAATCCCTCTTAATAATGACCAAAATGAGTTTGATAATCAAGTGTTGACTTTAAATAAGATAATTATTGATTCCTTGAATGAAGAGGAGATTGAAAAGAATCTTGTTAGTAAGCCATCCATGAGCAAAGGAATATCAAAATTTGAATTATTCTTAAAGACAAAAAATGTCGCAAATTTCGAATCGCATATTAAATTTATGCGAAATTTGAACGGCTTGCGTAGCGGCGTTGGACATAGAAAAGGCGAAGATTACGATAGAGCAGCAAAATATTTTGATCTTGAGATAAAAGAATTGATTATAGTTTTTGATGATATTCTAAAAGCGGCAATAGTGCTTTTGGAATATTTGAATGAACAATTCTTGGAGACCAAAACTCCCAGCACAAGTTAAATGCATGAGACTAATTATTGAATCTGACATAGAGCAAGCTGCTCTAGAGATATTGGCGGAGTTGGGCTATACCAATCTTTATGGCCCGGATATTGCGCCTATTGAAGAAGGCGCAACCCTCATCCCCGGCCCTTCTCCTAATCCCTCACTCTCGGTCTCTCCCAGTGGGAGAGATGTTAGGAGAAGGGTGAGTTATTCTGATGTGGTTTTGGTTGAGAGATTAAAGGGCGCGATTGATAAACTAAATCCGTCCATCCCCAAGGAAGCCAGGGAAGAAGCCCTGAAAAAGGTTCTGCGCTCAGCCAGCCCGAATCTGATTAATAATAACCAATACTTCCATAGGCTTTTAACTGATGGAGTTCCAGTTGAATATAGGCAAGCCCCCTCACCCCAGCCCTCTCCCAGTGGGAGAGGGAGTATGCCCTCACCCCAACCCTCTCCCACTGGGAGAGGAAGTATGCCCTCACCAACACCCTCACCTCTATCCTCTCCCACAGGGATAGGATTTCAGGAAACGGAAGAAAATAGAATTGTCCACGACTTAGTTTGGCTGTTTGATTTCCTTGAACCGGATAATAACGAGTTCCTGGCTGTAAATCAATTCACGGTCATAGAGGATAATCCCGCCTCATCGGCGGGCGGGCATAACCGGAGACCGGATATTGTTATCTTTGTCAATGGCCTGCCGCTGGCCGTGATTGAATTGAAGAATCCGGCTGATGAGAACGCGACTATCTGGACGGCCTACAACCAGTTCGAGACCTACAAGGCACAGATTCCGACATTATTTAACTACAATGAGATTCTGGTTATCAGCGATGGCATTGAGGCCCGGGCTGGCACCATCACCTCAGGCCGGGAATGGTTTATGCCCTGGAAGACGATTGAGGGCGAGAAAATTGCTTCTTCAGCAATGGCCCAATTAGAGGTGTTGCTGAAAGGGGTATTTGATAAACGGAAATTACTGGATATCATCAGGCATTTTGTGGTCTATGAAAATGATAAGGGTAATATCCTGAAAAAGATAGCCGCATATCATCAGTATTACGCGGTTAATGCGGCAATGAAAGCAACATTTAGAGCAATGGGCTTGCCGCAACCCTCACCCCGAACCCCTCTCCCAAAGGGAGAGGGACAATACAGAGGCGGTTTAGAATTTAGCGGATTAGTAGATATAGCAAGAGACCTCAGAAAAAAACAAACACTGGCTGAGGATGTATTTTGGGAATTGGTGCGTGACCGTCAATTGCAGGGACTTAAATTCAGGCGACAGCATCAGATCGGGTCATATGTGGTTGATTTTTATTGCGCTGAAAAAAATCTTATCATTGAATTG
This sequence comes from Candidatus Brocadiaceae bacterium, assembly GCA_919901895.1. Classification (GTDB taxonomy): domain Bacteria; phylum Planctomycetota; class MHYJ01; order JACQXL01; family CAKKQI01; genus CAKKQI01. The sequence continues at coordinate 2,700 of CAKKQI010000003.1, forward strand.
GATGGCTCGGTGCATAGTGAAACAAAACAAGCTGCTAAAGATGTAAAACGAGCTAAATGTCTAACAACACTGGGCAATACTGTTATTAGATTTAAGAATGATGAAGTATTAACTAATACTGAAGACGTTCTATGCAAAATAAGTTCCGCGGCTTTTGCTGAACCTAACACCCCCTCTCCCAGTGGGAGAGGGAAGGGTGAGGGTTACGCTGATAAACGCATCGGCGTAATATGGCATACCCAGGGCGCGGGTAAGAGTTTGTCTATGGTCTTTTATACCGGTAAACTGGTGCTGGCTATGGATAATCCGACTATCGTAATGCTGACCGACCGGAATGATTTGGACGGCCAGTTATTTGATACCTTTTGCCGTTGCCAAACCCTGCTCAGGCAGTCACCGGTTCAGGCGGAAGATAGAAAGCAATTGCGCGAACTGCTGAAAGTAGCGTCTGGTGGGATAGTGTTTACAACGATACAGAAATTTATGCCGGAAGCGGCACCCTCATCCCAACCCTCTCCCAATGGGAGAGGGAGCGAAGGTGAGGGTGTTATGCCTCTTTTATCCGATAGGCGTAACATAATTGTCATAGCCGACGAGGCGCACCGGAGCCAGTATGATTTCATAGACGGTTTTGCCCGGCATATCCGGGATGCCTTGCCTAATGCCTCGTTTATCGGGTTTACCGGCACGCCCATAGAGAAAACAGACCGGAACACAATGGCGGTATTCGGTGATTATGTTGATATCTATGATATAGAGCAGGCCGTAACAGACGGCGCTACGGTTCGGATATATTATGAGAGCAGGTTAGCCAAACTGGAATTGAAGCCGGAGGAACGGCCTAAGATTGACCCGGAATTTGAAGAGGTAACCGAGGGCGAGGAAGTATCCCGGAAAGAGAAATTAAAGAGCCGATGGGCCAGATTAGAAGCCATAGTCGGCAGTGAAAAACGGGTCAAATTGATTGCCCAGGATATTGTCAATCACTTTGAGAAACGGCTAGAGGCCATGGAAGGCAAGGGAATGATTGTGTGTATGAGCCGCCGGATTTGCGTGGATTTGCATAAGGAGATTGTCCGGTTAAGGCCTCAGTGGTATGACAAGGATGACGGTAAAGGAATAATTAAAGTAGTAATGACCGGTTCGGCCGATGACCCGGTGGAATGGCAGGAGCATATCCGGAATAAGCAGAGGCGGGAAATTTTGCGCGACCGGATGAAAGACCCCAATGACCCGATGAATCTGGCGATTGTGCGGGATATGTGGCTGACCGGATTTGACGCGCCGAGTTTGCATACGATGTATGTTGATAAGCCGATGCGCGGACACGGCCTGATGCAGGCCATTGCCAGAGTTAACCGGGTATTTAAGGATAAACCGGGCGGATTGGTCGTTGATTATCTGGGCATTGCCGATGATTTGAAAAGGGCATTGTCGGAATATACGGCCAGCGGCGGCAAGGGCGACGGCGCATTTAACCAGACGGATGCCATCGCTATAATGCTGGAAAAATACGAGATAGTCCGGGCGATGTTCAGGGGATTTGATTACCAGCCATTCTTTACGGCATCAGCCAGGGCCAAGATGGGCTTGATTCCGGCCACGATGGAGCATATCCTGAAACAGGATAAGGGCAAGGAACGATGTCTGGAAAACGTGACCAGATTATCGCAGGCGTTTGCCTTGTCAGTGCCGAGCGCCGAGGCGATGAATATCCGGGATGAGGTGGGATTCTTCCAGGCGGTCCGGGCCGGACTGGCCAAGACCACAATTACCACCGGCAAGCCGCAGGAAGATATAGAGCTGGCCATTAAGCAGATTGTTTCCAAGGCCGTGGCCTCGGATGAAGTAATAGATGTCTTTTCGGCTGTGGGGCTGAAGAAGCCGGATATTTCCATACTGTCGGATGAATTCTTATCCGAAGTTAAAAAGATGCCTCATAAGAATCTGGCGTTTGAGTTGCTCAAGAAATTATTGAGCGATGAGATAAAGATCCGGCGCAGGAAGAACCTGATACAGGGCAAGTCGTTTGCCGATATGCTGGAAAAATCAATCCTGAAATACCAGAATAAGACCATAGAAACGGCTCAGGTTATTGCGGAATTGATAGAGTTAGCCAAGGATATGCGCGAGGCGATCAAGCGGGGCGAGGAGCTAAAACTGACTGAGGATGAACTGGCGTTTTACGATGCCTTAGAAGTGAATGACAGCGCGGTAAAAGTATTGGGCGATGAGACCTTGAGGACGATTGCCAGGGAATTGGTTGATACGGTGCATAAGAATGTAACTATTGATTGGACATTAAGGGAGAATGTGCAGGCAAAACTCAGGATTATGGTAAAGAAGGTCTTGCGAAAACACGGATACCCGCCTGATAAAGAAAAGAAAGCCACGGAGACGGTATTGGAACAGGCCACGTTGATAGCCAAAGATTGGGTGGCGTAATAAGATAAAATGTGCTGATGCCGATACGACATAATTTAAAGCATAGGAATTTCAAAAATAATGAGCGGACCACAAAGGTCGCCGCTACAGCGACGTTGAGGTAGCGGCGGGGCTTGCGAAGCGACAGCGGAGTCCCGCCCCAAGCGGGGTCCCCGCCTAATTTAAGAGCAAAGTCTTCTTTTAGGGATAGTAACGGCATCTTTAGCCGAATGAATTATGAGGAATTTTAAATCTGTTGGAAGTTTTTATTATAGATAATTTAGCGCTAATCCTGATAAGATGGAGGTGAGAATGGATAAAAAATATACGGCTGAACCTAAAGTCATCGGTATCCGGGATAAACAAAAAGGTTACGGGGCGCGTTACGAAGGCATTGTATTTGTCGGCGCTAAACGCACGCCGTTCGGACGTTATACCGGTGTTTTTTCTAACGTCGGAGCGATTGAACTGGGCGTGATGGCCGCCCGGGCGGCGATTAAGCAGTCCGGGATTACCCCGGATTTGGTTGACAGTGTCATTTTCGGCAACGTCGGCGCCTCCAGCGGCGACGCCTTTTTTGTTCCGAGGCATATCGGACTTTATAGCGAAGTCCCGATTACTACGCCGGCCTACCTGGTTCAGCGAATCTGCAGCACCAGTTTTGAAGCGGTGGCCCAGGCGGCCGAGCAGATTTGTCTTGATAAGGCAACGTTTGTCCTGGCCGGCGGAACCGAAAACCTGACCCAGATGCCGGTGGCCGCCTTTGGAGCCAGATTGGGATTCCCGATTGGTCGGCCTAAATACGTTGATTACCTCTGGGAGGCCTTTCTGGATACCTCCGTCGATTGCTCGATGGGGGTAACCGCGGAAAACCTGGCCAAGAAATATAAGATTACCAAAAAAGAATGCGATGAGTTGGCGATCCTTTCACAACAACGCTCCGGCCAGGCCATTAAAAATGGTTGGCTTAACGAAGAAATTACACCGGTGACTAACTGCGCTTTAGCCGCCCATAATCTTAAACCGCGGAAAGTTGTCCTGCCTAAAGGAGTAGAGTCGGTTAGTCAGGACGAACATCCCCGGCCGGAGACGGCGTTAGAAAAAATTGCCTCGTTACCGCCGATTTATCATCAGGATGGGGTGCAGACGGCGGCGAATTCCTGCGGGATTGTTGACGGGGCGGCCGCCGTGGTGCTGACGAGTGAAAAAATAGCCGTAGAAAAAAATCTTAAACCGCTGGGGCGATTGATTGCCTCGGCTGCTTCAGGCGTGGCGCCGGAGATTATGGGAATCGGGCCGGTGCCGTCCTGCCAGTTAGCCCTGGAGGCCGCCGGTTTAAAACTTAAAGACATTGACTTGATAGAAATAAACGAGGCCTTTGCCGCCCAGTATCTGGCGGTTGAAAAAGAACTTGGTTTGGACCGGGACAAGACTAATGTTGACGGTGGGGCGATTGCTTATGGGCATCCCTATGCTGCGACCGGGGCGCGATTAACGATGACGCTTCTGTATAAACTCCGGCGGCTGGGTAAACGTTACGGGATGGCCTCGGCTTGCATCGGCGGCGGACAGGGTATGGCCGTGATTGTCGAGGCAATTTAGATTGGAATTAGTTAAGTTTTATGGTAGCGAGATAGCTAAAGATGCCGGCGGATATTCGGTCCAAAATGTAGTCTGTGATGAAATCTGACTATCCAATCTATTGGTGGTAGATATGAAATCTTAAACCACAGATACACACAGATAAACACGGATTTTTATATTATCTGTG
>CAKKQI010000004.1 GCA_919901895.1 Candidatus Brocadiaceae bacterium
TACAGGTTGGTGAAAGTTGGCTGATAACTTATACTTATACCGGAACGATCAGCAATGTCAAATTCCAGTATTCGGTGAACGGGAATCCGTATCAGGATATTCCGGGCGGGACGGCGTCAGCAATCGGCTCGTGGACCTGGGCGCCGATACCGGATGCGATTTCCAGTAACGTAAAAGTAAAGGTGTTGGATAATGACCCAGGTCATCCGGCCGCGGAAGAAGGCATTTCCGGTCAGTGCCTGATTAAAGGTAAATTAACGTTGGATTATCCGAAAGGTAACGAGCCGTCGCTGCCGTGGAATATCGGCCAGACCGTGCCGATTACCTGGACCGCTCAGGGCAGTATCGCTAACATTAAAATAGAATATTCTATCAACGGCGGACAAAGTTATCCTTATGTGATTACTCCTTCGGTAACTTCCGGAGCGGGGACGTACGTTTATTACTGGCTGATACCGGATGATGTTCAGACCTCGGCGAACGTGCGCGTGCGCGTTACCAGTCTGGCCGATGATACGGTTAAATCCGAAAGCACCTTTTCATTTGCGATTAAGGGATACCTCCAGATAACTGCTCCGAACGGCGGGGTCAAGACCGTGGGTGACCCGCTGACGATTCAGTGGAATAAAAACACCGGCTTAAGCACCGTGGGATTACAATTTTCCAAGAACGGCACATTTAGTGATGCCGAGAATATTCCTTTTGGTTCTCCGATATCGTTCACGGCCGGCTCTGGTACCAGTGGTAGTTACAACTGGAACACACCGGACCGGATTTCCGGAGATGCCCGGATTAAAGTTTATGACTGGAATGACCCGACCGTGTCTTCTATCAGCAATCCTTTCCGCATCAGGGGTAATCTTACTCTGGTCCAGCCGAACGGTTGGGAAGAATGGGTGGTGGGTGATACCAAGGTTATTTCCTGGACGATGGTAGGTTCCATCAGTCAGGTTAATCTTTATTATTCCAAAGATAATTTTGTCACGACTAAGACCATTGCGACCAGCATTAATGGCGTTTTATTAAAATACGATTGGCCGGTAACAGATGATATCAGTTCTACTTTTAACGTTAAGGTGCGGATTACCGATGCTTCGTATGAAATAGGGACTCAAGATACCAGTGATAACCCGTTTAAGATTAAAGGGCGGATTATTTTAAATAACCCGGTGGGCGGCGAGGAATGGATGGTGGGTACCGTTCAGTCGATTACCTGGACCGTCACCGGTTCTATTCCGAATGTAGAATTAAGATATTCAACCGATGGCGGGGGGACTTATCCGAACGTCATCAGCGCTTCGGTCGTTTCCGGGGCCGGGACCAAGGTTTACAACTGGACTATTCCGAGCATATCTTCCAATAGTACGGTGCGAGTCAAAGTCTCTGATGTTAATGACCCGAATACGGTTTATGCGGAAAGTCCCAATTTTAAGATTCGGGGTAATATCGTGGTTACCTCGCCGCAAAATAATGATGTGATGTTAGTCGGTACCAATTTCCCGATTACCTGGACCTGGGTGGGGATTATCCCGACGGTAAATATTTATTATTCTAACGATGCGGCACACGTGGTCTGGAATCCGATTATCACTTCTACCGCCAATACGGGCGGTTTTAGCTGGAACGTTCTAGATAAGATTTCGCCGACCGTGAAAATAAAAGTGGTTAACTCGTCTGATTCAACGGTGGAAGGTGTTTCTACCGGCGAAGCGCGCATCCGTGGGCGGTTCCAGATTGAGTATCCCAACGGAGGCCAGATACTTATTTCCGGTACGCCGATGCCGATTACCTGGACCTGGGCCGGGACAATGGATTTCGTTAAGTTAGAATATACCAAAGTGGGCAACTTCAGCGACGCCCTTCCGCCCATCGCCGCTTCGACGCCGAACGACGGCAGTTATACCTGGACGATTGAACCGATGATTTCCGACCAGGTGAAAATCAGGGTTTCCAGCACGGCCGACCCGGGCGCCAAAGATGAATCAGATGCCAACTTTAAAGTTAAAGGCGATTTGAGGGTTACTTATCCCAATGCCAGCGGGATTGAAGTGGTCGCCGGTAAAGTTATTACGATTACCTGGGATACCATCGGACCGATCCAGAACGTGGAATTAAGATATTCGACCGATGGTGCTACTTATCCCAATGTGATTACTCCGTCGACACCGGCCGGCGTTGGGGCCGGAAGTTATACCTGGACGCTTCCCACCAACGTAGCCGAAACCCTGATACCTAAAATTAAAATAAAAGTTACTGATACCAATGATAGTACTGTTTATGACGAATCTGATAATTCGTTCCGGATTAAAGGCGAAATAACCTTGAATACACCGAATGGCGGAGAAGAATGGATTGTTTACACTAATCAGGTAATTTCCTGGACCACGGTTGGCCAGGTGCCCAACGTGAAATTGGAATATTCCGTGGACAACTTCCAGACCGTAACCAATACCTGGACCGTGGCCGGCGCCGGGACCCTGCCCAATAATTCTAACGGGACGACTTTTTTCTCATGGCCGGTGCAGGAACCGATTTCTGTGATGATGAGAGTCCGGGTGACCAGTGTTGTTGATGGGGTGGTAACGGATAAATCCGAACTGGCTTTCAAAACCAAAGGTTCGTTTACGGTGCTCCAGCCGGATGGCAGTGTGCCGTGGAAGGTGCAGGAAAATAAAACTCTCCAGTGGTCCACTAACGGGACGATTAACCAGATAAATATCCTGTTTTCTAAATTGGGCGATTGGACTGATAGCGAGATTATTTATTGGGGCGCCACGAATAATAACCAGGCGGCCTGGACCGTCTGGGACCGGATTATGTCGGTGGCCGCTTCTAAAATCAGAGTGGAATCATCTACCGACCCGTATCCCGGCACTTATAAAGATTCTAATCCGTTCAAAATCAGAGGTACCATTACGATGGTCAAACCGGACGGCGATATCTGGATTGTGGGCGAAAACCGGACCATCTCCTGGACCAATATCGGAACGCTTCCCAATGTGCGGATATCTTTTTCCAAATTAGGTAATTTCTCAGATGAAGAATGGCTTAACAGCGGCAATCCGATTGCTAATGCCAACCCGTCTTCAGGCGGCAGTTACCAGTGGACGCCGGTCTGGGACCGGATTGCCTCAGGTTGCAGAATCAGGGTTTACGATGCCAACGATTCCACGGTCTACGGGGAATCCAACATCTTTAAAATACGGGGTGATTTTAATATCACTTCGCCGGCCGGCGGCGAGCCATGGAAAGTCTATGACGCTGTTTACCAGCCGACCACTTATCCGATTACCTGGACGACCACCGGGACCATTAATAACGTAAAAATAGAATATTCCAAGGATAATTTCGGTTCCGATATTAATCTGATTACTAATACCGCTAATACCGGTATCTATTACTGGAGAGCGCCGAACGATATTACCCAAACGAATCAAGTGAGTATCAGGATTACGGATAGCAACGATAATACGGTTTATAAAATTTCCAATTATTTCAAGATTCGCGGTGATTTTGTAGTCAATTCGCCGGCGGCCGGTGTTTCATGGACGGTTGATTCCAATCAAGCGGTTACCTGGACCACGGTCGGGACAATCCCGAATGTTAAATTGGAATATTCCAAATTAGGTGATTTCAGCGATGCGGTAACGATTATCCCGGCCCTTTCTAATACCAATACTTACACCTGGAAGATACCGAATGCGGTGACCAACAGTCCAACCGTTAAAGTTCGGGTTTCCGACACCCGTGATTCGGTCGGCAATAATGTTTCGGCCGGCTTTAAGATTCGCGGTAACCTGCTTGTTAACACGCCGGCCGGCGGCGAGGCCTGGATGGTTTACAACGCCATCGACCAAACCCAGACCTATCCGATTACCTGGACCTCAACCGGTTCGTTCACCCCGGTGGAGATTCGGTATTCGTTAGATAATGGGGCAACTTGGCCCGATACCCAGATCATTTCAGCCAGTTACGCCAATATCAGCGGAACTAATACCTATAACTGGTCGGTGCCTGATAAGATTACCTATAGCAACAGCGTCAGAATCAGGATTGCCTATGTGAACGATATTAATTACCCGAACGAAGTCAATGCTTTCTCCAACGGCTTTAAGATTCGCGGAAAATTTATTGTCAATTCGCCTAACGGAAATGAGGTCTGGTTAGCCGGTGATACCAAAAACATAACCTGGACCAACGTTGGCACGATGGATTCGGTAAAATTGTATTATTACCTTATCAGTAGTCCGGGGACGCTGTATCCGATAACGACTATTTCCAAT
>CAKKQI010000005.1 GCA_919901895.1 Candidatus Brocadiaceae bacterium
TTTTTCGCTGTGGCCGGACCCCCAGATGATGATGGGTAACCCGACCGCTTCTTTGATAGATTTGACTATTTTAACTATCTCATCTACCGGGATGTTTTTATTTTCCGGGTGGGCGCCCCATAATTTCAAACAGATTAAGTCGGCCTGGTATTCATCCTGGCATTTTTTTGCCCAGTCCGCTGGATTTTTTAAAGCGCTACCAAATGGTTCTTTTAAACAATCAGGCCACCAGGTCGGTTCGGTATCCAGCACCTCCATTGCAATGAGCGGTTGGTTCGGCATCCGGCCTTCTTCCAGCATAAAAGGCATCACCGTTTCACCGCCAATCTTAACTATTTTAGAGCGGGTGCCGCCTTCGGCCCTGGTCGCGCCAATCGTTACTTCGGTAACCTGACCGGACCATTTTTCCAATAACTTTGTGACAGGCATAACGGATATCTCCAAAAAAAAATCTACCCATAGTATGTAAGACTTTAGAGACTCTAACAAAACCATAGTAAAATGTCATTCCTGCGGAAGCAGGAATCTATGCTATTATTTTCTTATCTGGATTCCCGCTTTCGCGGGAATGACAGAATGAGTGTGAATAATAAAAAACACTGTTTTGTTAGAGTTTCTTAGTTTTGACATATCAATACATTTTATTAAGAAATTTGTCAAGAAAAAGAAGGGAAATTTGAAATGAAAAATTTATTTTTTAGTTCTGGCGTAATAACGTTCGGCGGCTTCCATCAGGAAATTTAGAAGGAGGTTTTGTAGAACAAATTCATCCGAGGCCTCTTTCTGTTTTCCGAAATGGCTGAGGACGTGAAGCACCGTCCCGCCTGTTTTTTTCGTAGGCAAATATTTTTCGCTATTAGCGGTGGGAGTAAGGACAGCGCCGCTCTGGTTATAGTTAAAGGTTACCGCAATGGCGCCGCTATCTCCGGCTTCCAATTTTAATTCCGGCGAGACTAAGAGGACGGTTACTTCACGAGATTTTTCAATATTAATATTCGGCGACTGGTCATCCACCTGCCACTGGCTTTCGCCGATATTGAGATCTTTGAGTTTAACGGCAACCGTATCGCTGCGGTCTGATGTTTGGGGTTTCGCTGAAGAAACTTTTTCAAAAACTCCTTTAAGATAAGAATGGGCGGAAGAACCCGGAGCGGGCAAGACTGTTACGTTTTTTTTAGGATAATGCTTATTAAAACTAATGATTCCTTTAAAGGCGTGGACGAGGACCTCTTCCAGCACGGCATCTTCGCTGAAAAAGTAACCGCCGCCGGCCACAAAGTCTTGAATTTTTTTGGTAGATTTATCGCTTAATTTAGTTGAAGCATTCATATGCTCGCCTGGTCCTTCACAGGTGCCCATCCGCCAGGCCCCGGGCCGTTCGGTTCCATGATGTGCGGGATTGACACAATGATCCATGAATTGATTACAATTCATCAAAACGACTATTTTGTCATTGATAGAATAGCCAGGGCTGTCAAATTCTGATTTTTTCACCACCGTATGAGGGACGCGCATTTTGGTCAGGATTTGCTCAATCTGATCAAAATTATGAAGCGATTGGATTTCTTCTTCTTTACGGCCGGTTTTTTTACAACCAGCACAGTCACTGCTGATGACAATAATTTTGTCTTTGGGTAACTGGGTAATTTTATTATAACCGTTGAGTCTGACCGCTTCGGTGATCTGGTCCACGGCTGTTCCGGTCGTCCGGTCAACCGAAATATTTTTCTGGAAAAATGTTTTTTCGTCATCATTTTGATGTTCGTTCCACCACTGGATGATGCTGGAGACGGTTTGGCCGATTGACTGGCCGAGTAAACCCTGCAGAGTTTCAATAGTTTGTTTAATTAACCGTTCATCTTTTTTTTCGTCAAAATGTTTTAAAATTTCAACCAGCGCGGCAATGGCGGCTTTGGTGCGAATTTGACCGAGATAATCCAGCGCCAGGTCTTTTTGTTGGTGGGTACCTTTTTCCAGAACGGCGCCGAGTAATTTAACCGTCGCTGGAGAGTGATTATCTTTCATAATAAAAAGCGTGTCTTCACCGAGCGGTTTATCTTTATTGGTAATAATAAAATCTCCCACGGTTTCCAGGGCTTTTTCGTCAGTAAATAAAGTAATACTTTTCAAAATTGCCCAGTAAAATTCATATTTATCGGCCGTGGCAATTTTTGATAAATGTTTAAGAAGAAGTTTTGCCGCTTTTTCATTATTAATTCCGGCTGCATAACTGGTGGCTGCGATAACTTTGTTAAGATCATTCTTCTGGATAGCTGAAGTCAAGTCTGTCTCGGTTTGCGATAATTCATCTTTGGCTGGGAGGTCGGTTAAGCCGGTTATGACCAGCGCGGTCAGCAGGGGGATGGACCAATAAAAACGGCTGATGAAATTTTTCATATTTGGTACTTCTAAGACAATATAATTTTCAATTAATGATTTGTCAAGAAAAATCTGCCCGAAGGGCAGATTTTTCTTGATCCTTCCCCCGCTCCGCCTAAGGCGGAGGCGGGGGCAGGATCTAATTGGTGAACCATCACTATCTTGCTCCGCCTTAGGCGGACTACGTGATGCAGGGTTAGGTAGCCTGATATCAGCCAAAGGACTGATTAGTCCTACGGCTAATAATTTCCTATTCGTC
>CAKKQI010000006.1 GCA_919901895.1 Candidatus Brocadiaceae bacterium
ACTAAATCATCGGAAATGATTTAGAGGTCAATTAATAATCTGAGGTACGACGGAAGGGTACAGGTAAAGAATAAGCCAACAACTCCGGCAAAAGATAATGGCTTTCTCGGCCGAGGAGACCGGTTTCCATTTCAAAAGATTGTTAACTTGCTGGGGAGTAACATCCATATGGCAACCCCGGCAGGTGTCATCAATCACGCAGGCCAACGCCAGACGGTCCGGTTTGTTTAACATAATTCTTTCGTAGGGTTTAACCAGTTCGGAAGGTAATTTGTTGATTATTTCTTGCCGGCCCTGCCGGATTTCTTGAATCTGTTTATCAATTTCAACCAGTTCCGCTTCAACCTGACTCCCCAGCGATTCATATTCTTTTTTCAACTGCTCAACTTTCTTCTCACTTTCGGCTAATTCTTTTTCGGTTTGCTCTAATTTAGAAAAAAGAGCCAGCATTTCATCTTCCAGAACAGCGTTATTTGCCTTGAAACTATTAATTTCCGTCGTAATTGCGCTGTATTCCTTATTTGTTTTGGTAATATTCAATTGCAGGTTTAACTTGGCGATTTTTCCTTCCCAGTCTTTTAAATCCAGTTCCTTCCGGTCAATTAATATTTTAATATCTTTACGTTCCTGCTGTTTTAATTTAAGACGCTGTTCGTTTTCTTCCAGTTCTTCTTTCTTTTCTTCCAGGGCAATCGGCTTATTTTTTTTATCTGATTCCAGCAAACTAATTTTAAGGTCCAGTGTCTGTAATTCCTGAAGATGCTGCAATTCGGTTTTAGTCATTATCTCCTTTCAATCCCTTCCAAAAATCCTTCCAGTTTACGGCTGCGGATGGGATGTTGCAATTTACGCACCGCTTTGGCCTCAATCTGGCGGACTCTTTCACGGGTTACTTTAAAAATACGTCCGACTTCTTCCAGCGTATAAGTATAACCCGTTCCGATGCCGTAACGCAATTTAATAATTTCGCGTTCACGGAAAGTTAGGGTTTGAAGGACGTGGTTCAATTTTTCTTTAAGCATTTCATGGGTGGCCGCACGGACGGGAGATTCCACGCTCTGGTCTTCAATGAAATCTCCGAAATAACTATCATCGCTGTTTCCGATGGGCCGGTCAAGCGAAACCGGATAC
>CAKKQI010000007.1 GCA_919901895.1 Candidatus Brocadiaceae bacterium
TTCTGATAGCCAGATTCATCTTGCACAGGCGCCAGGTGGTCTGGTTTGATTCCTGCCCATAGATGGCAATATCGTCTAATCTGCCCTGATGCGCCTTGATGAATTTCTCGCTTTGGACGAACATCCCGCCTGAACCGCAACAGGGGTCAAGCACCCTGCCTTTATACGGTTCTATCATTTCAACCAGTAATCGGACAATACTTCGGGGCGTGTAGAATTGACCTCCTCTTTTGCCTTCGGCATCGGCAAATTGGCCCAGGAAATATTCATAAACCCTGCCCAGCACATCCCTTGACCGGCTTTCAGAATCACCCAGACCGATGGTGCCGATAAGGTCAATCAATTCACCCAGCCGTTGTTTATCCAATGCCGGACGGGCATAATCCTTAGGCAGGATGCCTTTCAGATGGGGGTTATTCCGTTCCACCTCATCCATAGCGTCATCAATGAGTTTACCGATAGCGGGCTTTTTAGCATTATCCTTAAGGAATGGCCAGCGCGCCTCTTTAGGCACGAAAAAGATATTTTCAGCGATATATTCGTCCCGGTCCTCGGCCACCTTATACCGCGCCTTTTCATCCTTAACAAAATAATCGCTTTTTGGGTTTGCTGATTCTTTCAACAAGGATTGATGCTTTTCTTCAAATGAATCGGAGATATATTTCAGAAAAATAAGCCCCAACGCCACGTGCTTATATTCAGCCGCATCCATATTACTGCGCATCTTATCAGCGGCCTGCCAGAGTTTCTCCTCAAAGCCCAGATTCGCGCCGTTATTTTTAATTTGGTTTAATATCTGTTTTCGTCGTTCCATTTTACACCGCTTCCCTTCCTACTATTTTATAAATCTGTTTTCTATGCCCTTAATCAATCGCACAATCGTTTCATGATACGGCGTAGGCAGGCCCATTTTTTGGCCATATTCAACTATTTTTTTATTCAGGAAATCTATTTCGGTTTTGCGGCCGGCTTCAACATCAATATGCATTGATGTTTTATGATGGCCGGCTTTATCCAGATAATTCAGGCAGTGATTCATAAAATCAGCGCCATAATCATATCCGCCTGTCCCGGTTCCATCGGGAATGGCTTTAGCCACGGCCACCCCTTCTTCAAGCAACGAAACAACCAGCCGGCGGGTTTCCGGAAAATCCATCGCCTGTTTCATCGTCTGGCCGGTCAGGGCGGTAACCGGGCTGAGCGCAGCGTTAAGAATCGTCTTCTCCCAGGCGTATTTTTTTATCTCGGGGGTAAACTCCGTGTCTAATCCGGCCTGCGTCATCATCCCGGCTATCTCTTGAGCAATTTTCCCGGTCGCTGGAAAAATTGCCCCAATATAGTTCGGCTTGTTAAAAAAACTCATCTTAACCTGCCCGTTGGCAATCAGGTTGCCGGCGTAATTGATAACCACCCGCAACGTCCGCGCCGCGCCAACATACTGCGAAACAAGTTCTTCGGTATCTATCCCGTTCTGGAAACTGATCACGTTAGTTTGACCACTGATAACTTTTTTGACCTCGGTCATAATATTTTGCAGAACCGTGGCTTTGACGCAGATAAATAAATAATCAATCTCCAAGTTTTTTAATTGGGAAATTTCGTAACAGATATCAGGTATTTTAACATTTATTTGCGAGACGCCGGAAATGACGATCCCTTTTTCTTTAATGATATCAAGGTGTGGTTTAAGAACGTCAACCAGGATAACCGGTTGTTTATTTTGAGCCAGATGGGCGGCGAGGATGGAGCCGATGGGACCGGCTCCGATAATAGCAGTTTTTTTCATATTTTATAAAATACCACAGAAAAAGATGCCGGTAAAGATTTTTCATCATAAGTCATTCCAACTGCCAGCCCTCCTGACCGATTAATTTAACAAAAACACACGCCCCGCGTTCTTCGGCTGTTATTTTTCCATCTTTTTTACGAATCTGGAACAACTCCTGATGGAATTCCGAACCGACCGGCACCACCATAATCCCGTTCGGGGCTAATTGGTCAATCAGCTTTTCCGGTATTTTAGGGCTGCCGGCGCTGACGATAATCCGGTCAAATGGTTCGGCTTCGCAGTTCGGCCCTGAGCTCACTGCCGAAGGGCTCACCGCCCTGAGCCTGCCGAAGGAATGCGCTTCTTCAAACCAGCCCAATGTCCCATCGCCGATTTTGAAATTAATGTTGGTGTATCCGAGTTCGGTTAACTTTCGCCGGGCGTTCTCAGCTAATTCGGGAATTCGTTCAATCGTATAGATTTCACCACGATGAATATCGGGGCCAGTCATTTCAGCCAGAAGCGCCGTTTGATAACCAGAACCGGTCCCGATTTCCAGGATTTTCTCATGGCCTTTCCTGTCTTTAGCGGAACAAGTAAGTTCCAGAAGTTCCAACATATAAGCCACCATATATGGCTGGGAAATAGTCTGCCCCAACCCGATTGATAACGGATGATCTTCATAGGCCTGTAAAAGATCGGATGATTTAATAAATAAATGACGGGGAACTTTCAGGAAGGCATTCAGAACTGCTTGATTTTTGATACCACGGGCCACTAACTGGTTTTGCACCATCAAAGCACGCGCTCGTTTGTGATCCGGTAGTAATGGCTTTAAATCCATTTTTTAACCGCATCTCTTTAACGACCGGGCAATCCAACGAAGAATTTAAATGAGCGGTCGCCGATTTTAATCACATCACCGTGCTGAAGCCGGTAATCATCAACGGCCATTCCGTTAACCACTCCTAATTTGCTTCCGGCGCAGTTAACGAAACGAAACCCGATTTCATCCCGGACGATCATCGTATGACGCGGTTGGACAAACCAGCCGGATAATTTAAATTCGCATTTAGGACTTTTACCGAAAAAGGTGGTCGTTTTCATCAAGGAGTAAGTCCTTTCACCTAATTTCGGTTCGGTATAGACAAGATAAGCCGCCGCGCCGCCGGCTCTTTCGCGTTGTTTAAGTTCTAACTGACGCGCATCGATCGCAATGGTTAAATCCAGATCCTGTTTTTTAACGGAGGTCGCTGATAATTCGTCTTTTTTAACACCGGGCTGTACTATTTTAAAGAAAAGGGAGTAGTTCCAGATGTTAATCTCATCGCCGTTGTTAAGATTATAGCGGTCAACTCGTTTACCGCGGACAAAAGTGCCGTTTCCGCTGCCCAGGTCAACTAAAACATAGACATCGTTCTTTTGTTCAATCCGGGAATGGTGCCGGGAAATACCGACATTATCAATCCGCACATCGCAGGTCGGATCACGACCGATCAGAATCATTTCCTTATCTTTATCAAATTTAAAAGTGTTGATCGTCTTCCGTTCGTAGGTTAAAGTTAGTTCAATCATAAATAAATTTTCTCCAATAAATTTTTCTTTTAGAAAAATTTATACGGGGTAAACGCTCACCCGGCGGCCGCCTTCAAATTTAACCCGGCCGTTTTTACAGGCGAAAATGG
>CAKKQI010000008.1 GCA_919901895.1 Candidatus Brocadiaceae bacterium
CTGCAGAAAGCCCAATTTATGCTCCAGGAATATCCCAGGACGATTGAAGCGCTGAATCAGAGATACCAGCGTGAGATGAGAGAAACAACGGAATTGACCGGAGAAATAGAAGAGACCAGAGCCAATCTGGCCCGGATCGGCGGTTTGCTTCAGCAGACCGGGGAGGAATCAGGGCTTTCCCGGGAAAAAATTTTGAAACAACGGCAGGCGCTTAAACAGGTGGAAAATATCAGGACGGCTAAGGCATCGGAATTGAAATCGTTGCTTAAATCAGGCGGGGAATCGGAATCTCTGGCCGCGGATATTCCGATGTGGGTATTCTGGCTGTTGGGATTGGTTTGCCTGTTGTTTGTTCTGGCTTTCGTGGCCAGGTTTTTTTTGAAGATTATTTGAGGGGTCGGGGAGATTCCCTCTCTACTGTCATTGCGAGGAGCCCCGCTAAAAGCGGGATAAACTCCGCGACGAAGCAATCTCGTAAGATTGCCGCGCTCCGATAAATCGGGGCTCGCAATGACATAAGTGATAAAAAACTCCCCGACACCTCAATTATTTAATAAAAGATTTTCGCGAAAAAAGTTATGTGGTTAAAGAATCCTTGAAATTCTATAAATGGGGTGACTAATAATGTCGTCAAATCAAAACACCGTTAAACAATTCGGCAGATTTGAAATTTTAGATAAATTGGGGGCCGGCGGAATGGGTAATTCCGGAGACGCCTTACTTATTTCCTAATTGAGAATGGTGTCCCTCGCCCCCCATTCTATTATGTTCCCAGATTCCCTATACAATAAAAACAGTCATCTTTCGGGATGAAGTGCGACTGTTTGAGATGCGCTGAAATTGGTGTTTATTCCTTGCAGTTATTGAGGTTTTGACTATCTTGACGAGGATAAAACTGGCGAGATTATAAGGTTTTTGGTTAATTCTTGCCCGAACAAGATTTTTAACAAAAATTTAATTATAACACTTGACAGAATAAAGGGTAAGATGTATTATATGGACAATAAAAGAAGCGATTTTTAGATAAAAAAACAGTCATCTAACATCCCGAAATGTGCCTTTTTGTGGTATGCTGGGCTAAAAAAGGAGGTTGCGGCTATGATTAAAAAAAATGGCACCGGACAAAAGGCCCGCCTACCGGCGAGGCAGGCAAAAATGGGAGTTAGAAACGAGTAATTGTCAAATGTTGTGGATGAAAATATTTTGCGTATCCTAACAAACATA
>CAKKQI010000009.1 GCA_919901895.1 Candidatus Brocadiaceae bacterium
GTCCGGCAATAACCAGCATCGGACCCTGGCCGGCCATGACCACAGCCAGTTGTTTGGGGTTAAGTTCCTGTTCGTAATTAACCCGTCCGGATAGACTCGTGGTGGGCCGGGGCGATATTTTAGAAAAATTTACGTCTGGCATATCCGGAATATTTATTAAGGTTTTGCTTCCGGTTTTGGTTCGGCCGTTGGGGTTTTGGGCGCTTCCTGTTTCGGCTGTTCGCCGGCCGGTTTTTCTTCTTTTACCACACCCATCAAAGCCCGCAATTTTTTGCCGGTCAGAAACCGGACTTTGCGTTGAGCGTGTTTAAGACTTTTTTTTAACTCTCTTAATTCTTTCAGGGATTTTTTTGCTTGCTTCCCTTCGCATACTTTGCCTTTTAAAACGGCAATTTTTTTCTGCAGGGTTTCGGTTCGGCTCGGCATATCAAATACCTCCTTTTAACAATGGATTACACTGATCCCGCTAAAGCGGGACGAATTAATCTGTGTAATTTCCGATGTTTACCACGGATGACACAGATCCCGCTAAAGTGGGACGAATTAACACTGATTAAATCAGTGAAATCCGTGGTTATTCTTTTCTTAATTTTTTCTTCAATAATTCGGATACTTCTTTTGGGACAAAGATATCAATCTGGCCGCCTAAACTGATGGCTTCCTTGATTAAGCGCGAACTGATATAAGAATATTTTTCGCCGGTCATCACAAAAACCGTTTCAATATCAGGCGCCAGGGCGCGGTTGGTTAACGCCATCTGAAATTCGTATTCAAAATCGGAAATAGTCCGAATCCCGCGCAGGATGAGATTGGTCTTTTTGAAACGGACATAATCAATTAATAATCCTTCAAAAGAATCAACCCGGACATTAGGCCATTTCGCGGCTAATTTTTTAAGCAATTCCACCCGTTCCGGTTTGGTGAAAAGCGGCACTTTCGCGGGGTTATCGGCTACGGCGACGATTAACCGGTCAAACATCCGGCGGCCGCGTTCAATCACGTCCAGATGACCGTTAGTCACCGGGTCAAAGGCCCCGGCATAAATGGCTTTACTCATATTATTCTCCCACAGATTAATTATCAGTGTAATCTATTTTTTAATCTGTGTAATCAGTTGATTAAACCCGGCCGATACTGCGATAGACAAACCCCAACTTTTTCATCTGCGTTGGTGAAAAAATATTGCGTCCGTCAATAATCGTCGGATGGGCCATATTTTTTTTGAGGCGCGGTAAATCCAGTGTTTTAAACTCAGGCCAGTCGGTCGTAATAACCAGGCAATCGGATTGCCGGGCGGCCTCATAAGGGTTCCGGCAAAAGATAATCTTTCCGCCGCCTCGGCGGGGCAAGTTAGGTAGAACCGCTCGGGCCGGGCCCATTGCTTTCGGGTCATAGACTTTAAGTATCGCGCCGCGTTCGCTCAACCGGCGGGCGATGTCAATTCCCGGCGATTCGCGGATATCGTCCGTATCCGGTTTAAAAGATAATCCCAGTAATCCAATCCGTTTGCCTTTAATGACCCAGAGTTCGTTTTCAATTTTTTTGATAAACCGGTCGCGTTGTCCCAGATTTATTTTTTGAACTTCCTTAAGTAAATTAAAATCATAACCGATATCTTCTGATATTTTAAAAAAAGCATTAAGGTCTTTGGGGAAACAATATCCGCCGTAACCGATACCGGCATTCAGGAAATGAGGGCTGATTCTTTGATCCATTCCCATTCCTTTGGTTACCTGCGTAACATCGGCCTGAACCAGTTCGCAGATAATAGATAGGGCGTTGGCATAAGAAATTTTAAGGGCCAGGAAGGCGTTGGAAGCATGTTTAATAAGTTCGGCGCTTTTCAGGTCGGTTACGATTACCGGCGCATTAAAATCACGATAAAGTTTACGCATCACCTCTTCTGCTTTTTTGGATTCCACGCCCAGGACAATCCGGTCCGGGTGCATCGTGGTTTGAATGGCCACTCCTTCCTGGAGAAATTCCGGATTGGAGACCAGATCAAAAGAGGCATCAGCCGGAGCGTATTTTTTTATGACGGCTTTGATTTTTTCGCCGGTGGCCACCGGGGCGGTGCTTTTTTCGACAATGACCGTATAACCTTTCAGGTTCGGGGCAATGGTTCGGGCGACATTTTCCACCTGGGTTAAATCGGCGGCGCCGTCCGGACCTAAAGGCGTCCCGACCGCAATAAAAATCACTTCGGCGCCCTGAACCGCCGTTTTGATATTAGTTGAAAAAAATAATCTTTTTTTTCGGCAATTGTTCCGGACGATTTCTTCCAAGCCCGGTTCATAAATCGGTATCCGGCCGGCTTTAAGAGCCGCGATTTTCGGCCGGTTGTTATCGACACAGATAACCCGATGTCCTTTTTCAGCCAGGCAGGCGCCGGTAACTAATCCGACGTGTCCGGTTCCGATCAGCGTAATTTTCATAATATTTCAATCCCGCCAGAGCGGGAACCGATCCCGATAAAATCGGGAATCCCGTGTTCAAAAACTGGTGGTGATAGTTTTCGGACCGATTCCTTTGGGAATTAAAGTAAGATAAAAAGTTTTTTCATCCTTTCCGCGGTCAACCTGCACGGAAAATTCCAAAAAAAGTTCGTGCAGGTCCCGGCGGAACACATAAGCCCGATTGATTAATCTCTTTTCTTTAAAATCGTATTGTTCAGAGGCAATAAATTGCCATTTTTCAATCGGCGTACAGGAAACGCTTACTCCCAGGGCATTAGTGCTATGTTTGATATAACGTTCGGTTAATCCGATTGACCAGCCGGCGTAAGGTTGTAAATTAACACTTCCATTAAAAATTTCAAGATTTTTTTCATAAGTATTGTATTCGGAATTCAAACCCAGAGAGAAAGGCTGGTTTGGAGTAAAAGACAGGTCAAGATGGAGATTAGAAACGCGGCGTTTAGAAAAAACCCAATTATTATCGGGGGAAAGAGTAATCCAGTTCATCGGAGAGAGATAATTATTATAATTTTCCGAAACGGTATCCCTTTCGGCCCTGGGGTAATATTCCAGGGCCAGGCCGAAATCAAGAAATTGCCAGGGCGAATCGTTAATGGTGGTTTTAAAACGGTTTCTTATTTCAAAATAATTTTCGGTAAAGCGGTTAATTCGGTCCAGCGAATCAAATTGTAAAAGTTCCGCAGACGGCGTGCTGGCCTGGAAATTATCGGTCTGCCGGGCATCAAACGAGATAATATGAGATAGTTGATTGATACCCAGGGTTTTATTCTGTATGTCAAAGACGCGGTAAAATTGCGTGAAAAATCTTAAACCGCCGGAGGTGACCGTCCGGTTGATGGTTTTATCTTCAATCGTTCCTTTTTCGTAAGTCGACCAGCGCCAGGAAGCGAAAGGCATTGTTTTAATAAAACCTAATTGATACGGCCAGGAAAATTCTGTTAGAAAATCCGTCCGCCAGATTTGGGAAGCGTCCTGATTTAATTGCTCGTCATATTGTTTGCGAAGATTATCCGTTTGCAGGGAGCCGGAGAAATAAACCGGCCGGGCCGGGCCTAATAAGTGCAACGGTTCATTAATAATCTGGTAAGTTGCCTGAGGCAGGTATTCCGTCTGGGTCTGGAAATTATTAAGCCGGGCGCGTTCCAGCAGAGTCCCGCCCCGGTTCTGGTTAAGATGTCTCAAATAGACGTACGATTCCTGTTCCTTGCCCTCTTTGGCTTCCTTTTCAAAAAATTCCAGCAGAAGATGCCGGTCGCTTAACCACGATGTTTCCGTATCCAGCCGGAATTGTTCGTTTAAATAATGGCGGTGGAATGTTTTAACGCGGTTTCTTTCCGATTTTTCCAGCGGGATGAATTGCCGGTCATACGCGATATCCGTGTCCGGTCCTTTATCCTTGATATAATATCCCTTAAGAAAGCCGTGATAATTTTTCCAGTCATAATCAAGTTCCGGTTCCCAGGCCGTCCCCCGTTTCTGGAAATAGGTTGTTTTTATTTCCAGGTCGCCCCATTGTTGGGTAACGGGTTGGTCGTATTTATCTTTCAGGATATGGCCGGTTTCGTCCCGTTTATATTTATTTAGATTCAAACCGGCTACGATCTGAACCGTATTACCAAACCGTTTGGTTTTTTCGAATTTGATTGACCTGACGAAAGGGTCATTGCCGATGACTTTGCGGTAATAAGGCCAGTAAAAGAAAGGAATACCTTGAACCATCGGGAAAATATGGTGGAAAATGAGACGTTTATTTTTTTCGTCGCTGATAAACCAGGTTCTTTTGACAAAAAACTCATAATGGGGCTTTCCGTGAGTGCAGGTGCTGACTGATGTATTTTTGGCGATCAGGGTGGATTTATTTATTTGGTAAATCGTTTTAGCTTTGATAATAACGGGAATAGATTCCGGTTTGGTTTGTCCTTTTTCGTCCGTGTAAACCGTTTTAATTTTAGCATTAATAATGATACCCGTGTCATTTTTAAAATTAAAATAAACCTGGTCTGCCGTTATTTGGTCCTGGCCGATGGTAACTTTAACGTTACCTTCAGCGTAAACTTCCTCGTAAATAAGTTGTTTTTCTGAGTTGCCTGGAGCGGATGCCTCTTCTGATTTTTGCTCCTTTTTCCAGCCGATGAAACTATCAGCGGTGATAACCCGTTCGGCCTGGTAGAGTTCCACCTGTTCAAGAGAGATAAATTCAAAGCCGTTTTCTTTCCAGACTTTACCGGTTCGCTGAAAACGAATATAAGCGGCCAATTTAGTTTCATCCTTTGATGTTTCGGGCGATTTTTTTTCTTCGGCGTCCGATGAAACAATGCCGAGCAGTCCCAAAACTATGAGAAAAATGAAAATCTTATATTTTTTTAACATAAAAATTAACTGACTGCAGTTAATTTTTATCATTATAGTAAAAAAACACTGAGAGTCAAACAAAAGGGTTTTATGATAATCATTGAGCGAAGCAAATTTTGCTTGACCATGTTAGGGATTGACGTATAATGACAACGATTTGTTGTTGATGCTCCCGTAGCTCAATGGACAGAGCACTGGCCTCCGGAGCCTGGGATACAGGTTCGACTCCTGTCGGGAGCATTTTTTTCAGCCGGTGATTGAGTCGTCTTTGGCTGAATCGGAATCCGGAAAAGTTTCGTTTTAATAAAAGTTTATTTGCTCTGTTGAGAACCTTCTCTGGATGTAGCAGCGACGATATGAAACGAAATCAATAATCTTTGCAAAATAACAGATTCCGTTAAAATCCTACAAAGAATCCGAGACTGTGGAATTGAAGAAGTCCACGTCGGAGTTGAAAGAAGTAATTATTTCCATCTCCGCAATCCTTAATAAACATCAAAAGGGTGAGGTGTATTTCGGGATTAAGAATGACGGGACGGTGGTTGGTCAAACCATTGGTAAGGATACCTTGAGAGATATTTCAAAGACCATTTCCGATAATATTGAGCCCAAGATTTTCCCTAAGATTACCACGGAGAAAATACAGGGTAAAATCTGCATCGCGGTCAGATTTACCGGTTCGGAGATTCCCTATTTTGCCTATGGCCGGGCTTATATCAGGGTCGGCGATGAGGATAGGAAACTCACGGCTAAGGAATTGGAAAATATAATCATCAAGAAGAATAAGGATAAATTACGATGGGATACGCAGGTCTGTAAAGAGGCGAAATTTTCCGACATCAGTTCGGCGAAACTAAAATCGTTCCTGAAGATAGCCGGATTAAGATACGATAATTCTAAGAACGCTTTTACCAAACTTAAACTTATTACGGATGGTAAGTTATTTAACTCAGCGGTGATCCTGTTTGGTAAGAAACCACAAACCTTTTTTCCTAATGCCCGGCTCAGATGTGCGGTTTTTGGCACCACCGATACCTCTTTCACCATAGATATGCAAGATTTTGAAGGAGATTTGTTTTATCTCGTTGAACAGGCGCAGGAATATATCCTGAAGAATATCCATATCGGGATGAGATTGGAAGGATTAAGACGGGTTGATGTGCCGGAGATAGATAAAGAGGCATTCCGCGAGGCAATCATTAACGCCTTCTGCCACCGTGATTATTATGAATACGATTTGGTTAATATTGCCGTTTTCAAGGACCGGGTGGAAATCCGAAATCCCGGATTGCTTTACGGCGGTTTGACCATTGAACAAATCAAGCGCGAAATGGTTTCGGAAAGACGCAATGAACTGATTGCCGAATTATTCCATCGGGTGCATTTTATAGAAAAATGGGGACGGGGGATTAAGTTGATATTATCAAAAGAACCGGCTACCGATTTCAAGGAAATAGGCAGGCATTTTATTACGGTGTTTAAGAGGCAGGGTCAAAAAGAGAGAGGGCCGAAAACTGTGGAGAAAACTGTGGAGAAAATTTTATCCCTGATTAGAACTAATCCACGAATTAATCAGAAGGAACTAATGAATAAAACCAGATTAACTCGTCGTGGCGTTGAGTGGAATCTAAAGAAACTTAAAACTGAAAAGCAAATCCGTCGTATTGGTCCGGACAAAGGCGGTTATTGGCAGGTAATAAAACGAGATGCTTAAAAACCAGCCTTATGAAATTGCCTACCAGCAGGCCCTGACCCAATTAAATAAAATGAACCTGGATGACGCGGCTTTTAACAGCAGCGTCAAACTTGAAAATGAGGGGTTCAGTTTTGAATGGCTGGGTGAGGCGGTCCGGATTGAAAATAAAGGGCAAAGAATTATTTATCTTAAAACAGTTCAGGAACCGAAAATCGCCGAAAAAATAATCTTGCTTCATTATTTAATTACCGCTGATGGGAGCCCGTTAACCCGGCAGGAAATTACTTTTGAAAATATCCCCGGGGCAGGTTTTTATGGGCCGACTTTTAACGCCCGCACCAGAAACCAACTTTTACGTGTTTTTAAAAATAATCTGGAGCGATTCGCGCAAATTATTGTTTCTTTTTCCGGCCGGGTTGAAGGAGTTTTTGAACCGGGCAAAAGCCCTCAGGTGCGGATTAAAATTATGGCGTTCCCCTGCGTGCCGATTAGTTTTATTTACTGGCGGGGTAATCAGGAAATGGAACCCGAAGGGACCGCGTCCAGCGAACCCGAAGTGACCGCGTTTAGCGAACCCGATTTGCAGATAGTCTATGACGCCGGTATTACTCATTACCTGCCTCTGGAAGATATCGTGATTTTGACCGAATTATTGGCCCATAAAATTATCAAAATGGCTTGAAAGTTATAACGGATGTCAATCAAAACTATCGCCAAAGGCGATCCGCCTTCCGCTCCGCCTAAGGCGGAAGGCGGAGCGGAAAGTTTTGAGTTACAGTTAAATAACAATTTATTTCGGTTTATTCTTTTCCCACCAGTCGTAACACTGTTTCATAATACTGTCTTTTAATTCCTTGGGAACTTCATCTGGTGTAAATTTCTGTCCGCCCGCCAGTGTTTGAACGCTGTCCAGAATAGAATTAAAAGCAATGAAATCTTTTTCCGTTTCTAATAATTTAAGCAATTCCGGAATCACCACCCGGTCCTGCATCTGTTTTAAAAACTCCAGCATCCGCGGTCTCGTTTCCGGCGTGGCCGTTTTTAATAAGTTTAATAGAGTCGGCGTAATTGAGGGGTCGCCTTTATACCGGGGGAGCGCGGCAAAAATCCGGTCCCTGATTTGCGTGTCTTTTTCCGAATCTAACATCGTTAACATTATCGGCAGCAACCGTTTTTCCTGAAAATAATCTGATAGAATTTTCATTATTTCTAGTTTCATCCAGGTGGCCGGCGTTTCATTCAAAAGTTTAAGCAATTCGTCGGAAACTTTCACCGGCCCGAATGAATAAATTCCGTAAAGAATCGTGCGTTTGGTATTGTCATCACCTTCGCGTAATAATTTGAGAAGGTCCGGCAACAGGGCCTCATTTTTTTGCTGGAAAATGGTCTGGATAGCATTAACGGTCAGGTTATAATTTTTGCTAAAGAGGGCGGTTTTTAAAGCAGCCGTAACGCTGTCTTCCGGGCCAACCCGTCCCAGGGCCATCAGCAGCACCGGTTG
>CAKKQI010000010.1 GCA_919901895.1 Candidatus Brocadiaceae bacterium
TTACCATTATTTTTATATCATTAATAGTTTGTCCTTTTTTTATTACTTTAAGAACAAAGTCGCTGCCGGTTTCAATGCCGAAAGAAACCCGATAACATCCTGATTTTTTCATTAAATCAAATAATTCATAATCAACACAATCAGTTCTAACGCCGCTATGAGCCGCCCAAAAAAAATTTAACTTGTGACGGATAATCTCATGACAAATCTTTTTCGCCCTATCCAGATCAACCGAAAAACAGTCATCATGAATATGAATTTCCCTGAAGCCGCAGTCCAATGTAAATTTTATTTCTTTTATAACCCGATCAGCTGTTTTGGCCCGGTATTTATAACCAAAAATATTTTTGTTACAGTAAACACATTGAAATGGACAGCCCCGGCTGAGTTCCAGGTGTCCCACTGGATCCCTCCGGCTTAATAATTTTGTTAATTTATAGCGTGATAAATCATAAAGATGCCAGGCCGGGTAAGGCAAAGTATCCAGGTCTTCAATCGCCGGGCGCGGAGGTGTCCGATAGATTGGATTATCCCGGCCGGCCTGTCCCGTTGGAACGGCAAAGAGGTCTTTGAAAACAATTCCGTTAACATTTTCCAACGGTTTCCCGTTAACAATTTCTAAAATAGTCTTTTCTCCTTCGCCGAGACAAATAATATCAATAGAAGTCGTTTTTAATACTTCTTCCGGTAAGGCCGTCGCGTGGGGACCGCCGGCTATGATGGTAATTTTAGCATCAGTTTTTTTTTATCAGATCAGATAATCGTCCGGATTCTTCCGTGAGGGGGGTAGTAAAAGTTATTCCGACATAATCAGGGTGAAAAGATTTTAACAGTTTTATTAATTCAGATTCTTCAGTTACGTTCAAATCACATATTCTGACTTCATGCTGCTGAGTTAAAAGAGAACTACCCAACAGAGCTAAACTTAATAAAGGCGGATAAATAGCACCGGTTCGGATCATGGCCCTTTTATATATAAAATTATAGTTAGGAATAATTAATATAATTCGTTTTTTCGATGAAATATGATTAGAGGTTATCATCATAAATATTTTTTATTCATATACTTTAGAATCTCTAACAAAACCGGCAAATGCCTGCAATCTGTCATTCAGACTGTGTCATAACCCTCTTTTTGTTCCCGCCAAGGCGGGACGAACCCCGAAAGGGTGAAGCAATCTCTATTGTAATGAGATTACTTCGTCGTCCCCCGATGTCCATCGGGGGACTCCTCGTAATGACATTATGACACAGTCTGAATGAC
>CAKKQI010000011.1 GCA_919901895.1 Candidatus Brocadiaceae bacterium
AGCGGGCACATCGGAAAAGTTAAGGTTCAAGAATACCTGCTCAGCCGGCAGGTTTTCTGGGTCCCCCACCTACTGGAGGCCAATCCTAAAAATGAGGAACAGATCAAAAATATTCTCTGGCGGGCTGTCCCCTATTTATCTCATCCGACCTTCGGTTTTCTATCAGAACAGGACATCAGAAGTTTAGGCCCGACGGGCACCGGGCCGCTGACTACATTTTTAAGTAAAAAAAACGCTCATTCTAAGTTTGGTTTCCGCCATGAGGTCGCCAGATTATTAAGTGAAATCGGTGATAATTCCCGCCTAATTGAATGGGTGGAACTTTTAAAAGACGAAGATGAAATGGTTCGTTATTATATCGCGGACGGCTTAAACAGACTCACCGGAAAAACGTTTGGCGGCCCGCCTGAATTCTGGAAAACCGCCGACCGCACCACCCGAACTAAAGCCGTTGTTTCATGGGAAATCTGGTTGAAAGAAAAAGAATAACGCAGATGATGAAAAAAATTATTATTACAATCAGTTTGTTTTTAAGTTTATCGTATTCTCCGGTCAGCCCGGTTCCGGAAAAAGAAGACGGTAAAAAATCAGCGCCCCAGGCGCCCCAAAACGTAGAACAACCGGACATCAATAAACCGGTCCCCGTTAAAAAACCAACTGGCGAAACCATCACTCTTTATAAAGAAAAACTTAAAAAACTCGGTTCCAAGGACGCCGAAGGGCATTTTCAACTGGCCCAATGGTGCCAGGAAAAAGGCCTCGGACTAGAAATGAAATCACAATTACGGCGGACCATCAGACTTAAACCAAACCACGCCCAGGCGCGTGAATTACTGGGATACGTCAAAGAAAATAATGAGTGGGTTCTTAAAGAAATCGCCTCTTGGGAACGAAAAAATGGTCTGGTTAAATATTATAATACCTGGATATTAGATGGCACCGGTAATCAACTGAAATACACCCCAACGCCGGATGAACTGGAAGAAAAAAAGAAATGGATAAAATCATGGGTACTGAGAACCGAACATTATTTAATCCGCACCAATACCGACCCGGATTCGGCCTTTAAATTAGGAAAAGTTATGGAGTCACTTTACCAGACTTTTTTTGATGTTTTTGATGAAACGATGACTCTGACCGAACCGGCCCAGATGTTAAGGATAAATGTTTTTAAAGACCGGCGTGATTATTCCAGCATAACTCTGCAGCAATTGGGAAGCGTTCAGGGCGACGGCTGGTTCTGGCCGACGGATGGAGTCAATACCTTTGTTTTTGGGCAAACGAACCTTAATCTTTTTCATGAAGGCAGCCACCAACTCGTTTATGCCTGCATGGGAATAAATCCTATGGAAAGCCCAACTCTCTGGCTTCACGAGGGATTGGGTGAATATTTTGAAGCCGGAAAATTAGAAAATAATCGTATCCGTCTGGGAAACATCAACCTGGAAAACCTGACTATGTTAAAAGGGTGGTTAAAACAGAATACCTATATCCCCCTACCCCAATTCCTTTCTTTGGGAAAGGACCAGTATATGGCCGACCCACGAACTTATGCCCAGGGCTGGGGATTAGCTCACTTTTTAATGGAATACCGGAACGGTCAGTACCGGCCAAATTTTTTAACTTATCTGGATGATTCCCGCACCACCGGAGGACGGTTTGAAGATTTTAAAAAGGCCTTTAACGGAATAGACCTGCTTAATATGGAACGGGAATGGAAGGATTATCTGTTAACCCTGCGTTGACAATGTGTTTTTTTAGTATTAATTTACTCTTTAATAAACACTTATATAGGAGAGAGGAAAACTACCTATGTTTAAAAAAAATAGCTGCTTGACGACGATCAGCTTATTAGTTTTTTTATTTATGACTGTCGCCACCCTCTTCTCGACAGAAAAAGAAGACGAGGCCGCCCAGGAAGTACTTAAACAGATGTCCACCGAAGCACGCAAGATTGATTATACGACCATCAAAGAAATTAAAAATAAAGAAGAAATAATTGTTCTCCCCGGTCAATATGATAAAGTGGAAAAGGTGCTTGATGCTTTTAAAATCCCTTATCAAAAAGTGGCGAATCCCGTTAAATTTACCAAAGAAACAAAATTAGATAACACCTGCGCGGTAATAATAAATTGCATTGATGGTGCTGTTTTTCCTCAAGCATTTATTGATAAAATAAAACTATTTGTGGAAAACGGCGGTTATCTCTTTACCTCAGACTGGGCCTTGCCGGTCATCACTCGTGCCTTTCCCGGCTATATTTCTCAATCAACCAAAACCACCGGCCGAAATGAACAGGTCGTCATCACCCCCCACCCTGATAATGCCCAGCATCCTTTTTTAAAGGATATTTTTGGTCCCGGCCGGACCGACTTAAAATGGGCCCTGGAAATCCAGTCCTTTTGCGTCAGGATTGATAAACCGGATGAAGTAAAAATCTTAATTGAGAGCCAGGAAATGCAAGCCAAATATAATTCGGCCCCGATTGCCATAACGTTTGATATAACTAATAATGCTAATTTAACTCCCACCGCCACGGCCCGGCTAAAACCAGTAGAATCAGACAATCCGGTCAGGATCGAGCCGAAATCCCAGCCAGACGGAACCGTTTTACATATCGTCAGTCATCTTTATCAACAGGGATTGGAAAACACGGATAAAAAAAATGTTAGCTCAATGTATCAACTAATTGTTAACTTTCTCGTTGAAGCAAAAAAATCAGCCAAGGAAAGAGAAGCCGACAAAAAATCAAATAAAAAAAAGAAAAAATAAGATTACGAGCGGTGCGCCGGCGCCGACCACTCAGGTAAAAATTTTATTAGTATTTAAAAAAATATGTTATAATTAAATAAATTTATGGAGGACCGATTATGAGCAGAAAATTATGGTTGTTTAGTGTCGTAATAAGTTTAGGACTATTTTTCGTGTTTGCTTTAGACCAGGCCGCCAACGGCACTTCTAATGATGAATGGAAGGAACTGGAAAAATCATTTAAAAAAGAATATTCGTCAACGGACGGGCAAAAAAGCGGCGCCCACCGGGCCGCCGCGGTTCAGAAACTAACCGGTGCCGACCATCCGGGATTAGTTAAACTGATGGTAAATACCGTTATTCCCAATGAACTTAAAAATAACGACCCCGTTGTAGTTGATCTGGCGGAAGCGGCTCTGGGAAAATTACAGAATCAGGAAGCCATCGGCGAATTAATTAATGAATCTAAAAAAGGGTCTAAAGAAATCCGCGTCATTTTAATTAACGCTCTCGGCAAGGTTAATAATGATGACACAATAAAACAATTGATTGATTTTGTCAATGATTCCGACCTTAACATTATCTGCGCCGCCCTTGATGCCCTGGCTCGCACCCGTTCTGATAAAGCCGTTGAAGCAGCCATTAAACATCTGGATAACTCTAAATTACCGGTAGTACTCAGTGCCATTCGATACCTGGGCAGTCTATCAGATGAATCAAAAAAAGAAACCATTTTAAACGCCCTGCGCGACCGTAAAGAAAAGGAAAAAAAAGACGAACGGCTTAAAAGGGAACTGGCCGACGCCATCACCCGCGTTTCTCAAACTAAACCGTCTTCCGACCAGGAAGGAAAATCAGAAACCGTCGCTATGTTTTACGGCATCCCGATCCATAACCCGATTTTTGTGGTTGATATCAGTATGAGTATGACCATGCCGATGACGCGCATTGAAACCTTAAAAAAAGAATTAAAACAGGCAATTGACGGCCTGGCTAAACGTGATGAAGTATTTGATATAATTACTTTTGGCGACAAAACCAACGTCTGGAAGGGCCAGATGGTTCCCGCTAAACAGTATAAAGATGAAGCGTTTAAATGGATTGATAATTTAAGACCGGAAGGGTTTACCAATATTTATGATGCGTTGGAGTTAGCATTGCAGGGCGGTACCGCTGGCGGTAAATTTACTCTGATTTTCACCGGTTCGGAAAAATCAAAGCAGGAAGAAATTTGCCTGCTGACTGACGGCGCGCCCAATCGAGGCAAATATATCCATCCTGAAGATATTATTAATGCCGTCGGAGTACTCAATAAAACGAGAAAACTTAAAATTCATTGCATCGGAATATCAATTGAAAACCGGCGCACTGATGTCGCTGGCGGCGGCATGGGCGGTGACCATAGCGCCGGCGGAGCGACACCCCCGCCACCGGATAATCGGCCCGGAATGCTGGTTTCCGAATTCTTAAAACAACTGGCCGAGAAAAATAACGGAGTTTACATTGAAAAATAAAAATTTCCGCCAGTTAATCGCTCTCAGTTGCACCGGCCTGTTGCTTTTAGTAACATTTCTTCATTCCGAACCAGCCAACAGTCCGGAAGATGAAAATGTTCGTAACGCCATTGCCGCCATTGAACAAGAACGGGGACTTAAATTCAAAATAGCTCTGACTTATAAAATTTTACCGCCTGACCAGTCCAATCTACAGGGTTTATACGACCCGGCCGCCAAAACACTTTACGTCAAAAAATCTTCCAATCCCACCCGCGAATATGCCACGGTTATTCATGAAGCCTTTCACGGATTACAGGACCAGTATTTTGATATCATTAAACTGCAAAAAAATGCGAAAACTACGGATCAATCATATACCATCAAATCTATTTTAGAAGGCGATGCCACTTATCTGGCCATTGTCTGCCTGCCGGAAAGCCGAATGAATAAAATGATGACCATGACTCCACCCTGGAAACAAAAATCAAGCGAAGGACAGAAATTGGCTTCCTCATCCCTGATGAGTTTTGACTATGCGGTCGGCGCAAATTTCATTAAACAGGTAAAAGAAGAAAAAGGCTGGGCCGGCGTCAATAAAATTTATGAACGAATCCCCCGCTCAACCGAACAAATCCTCCACCCGCACAAATATTTGGAAAATCCGGATGAACCGGTCAAAGTAACGCTGCCTGATTTTCCCGCTTTATCGGATGCCGGGTGGCAAACGGAAAAGGTTGACACGGTGGGTGAATTTATGACTATGTTAAGATTAATCCAAAACGGACTAAGCGGCCCTGAGGCTGAAACAGCCGCCACCGGCTGGGGTGGCGATACCAGCCTGGTTTTACGCAAAGAAAAACAGACCTGTGAAATATGGAAAACAGTCTGGGATACCAAAGACGACTCTCTTGAGTTTTTTAAAACGATGGCTCAAATACTGAAAGACGCATTCCCGAACATCAACGGTGAAGAAACTGAAAAAGAAAATACTATTTCGGTTACTTATCAAATTCAACCTGATTATTTTGTTTTTCTCTCACTTAACGATAAAAATAAAGAAGTGGTCTTGCTGAAGAATCTATCTAAAAATAATTTACTGGAAGCAGTGAAACTATTAAACCTGCCTTCGCCTCATCCTGATACCCTAAAATGATTAAATAGAAAAAGTTATAACAGTCGTAAAGGATACCGATGAGAAACGAAATTATACTCTGGCTCAGTTATGTTTTTATCTCATTTAACCTTATCTCCTGTAATTCTCATCATTCTATAACTCATGAACCCAGAGGGACCGCGTTTAGCGAACCCACCCAAGATACTATCACTCCGGTCAAATCAAGTCTGGTTTTCAAAGAAATAGGACTGGATAAAATTCAGGCCGAAGAAATCTTACAAAACGTCTTGGCCGGACGTTTGATTACCAACGGCGAAACTTATCCACAATCTTTTTTTACGGAATATACTTATGACCAACAAAATCATCTTATTTATTTTTTCCTCCCGGTTGATAGTTTTATAATTAACTATCTAAAAAAATACCCCAGGGTAAGTTTTGTAGTTGACCGGTATAACGAATGGAGTTGGGGCAGTGTCCATATTTTTGGCGAAGCCCTCGTCGTAAAGGAGGACCAAAAAAACGAACAGAGCGTTAAAGTAACTATTACGCCCGAACTCATCACCGGTCGGTTAGGCGAATCACTTTATCAACCTTTCAAAAAACTCCCCTGCCTTGTTTTAAATCAACGGCATCAAATCATCCCGGTCCCGGTTGATTTCCAGAAAAACTGGACTAATTGGGAAACCGACCCCTTACCAGATTTAATTAATGTTAAATTTGAAAGACCGGCGAGTGAAATCGCCGAATCATACCTGCGCCGGCATTCGGCCGGGCGTGTTAATACGATCGGCCTTGATTACCCCTATTCCGTTCCGTTGAATTTTGCTTACTTTGATAACAAAATATATTTTCACTCTAAAAAAGAAAATAGTTTGAAAATAAAGAATATCACCGCCAACCAGAACGTTAGTTTTTCCATAGAATGGTTCGGTAATGAACTGCCCTGGACCGACATCTGCGTTTCCGGAAAAGCAAGAATTATTGATCGGTATGAAGAAATGTATGCCTGTATGCAAAAAATGTCGGTCGTACTCGGCGCACCGGACGGCAAACTTCCTGATAATTATACACCGCCGGAAATGAAAGCAAGCGGCGGGCATGGCTCACGCGCCGGCGGTTTCGGCGGTATGATCGTCATTGAAATTACACCGGAACTACTCACGATTACCAGAAAAAATATCAGCGGTCCGGCTTTACTTAAAATACCCTGGGTTAATATAACAGAATAAAAAAATAATATTTTAATTATTTACTTTATAATGAGGTGATTATGATAAGAATCAAGAATCTTTCAATCTGGCGTAACTGGGTTTATTTTCTCCTGATCGGACTGCTCGTCTTATTATTTGGAGGATATTTCTCCGGTTCAACTAAGGCGGAAAAGCAACCAGGCGCCCAGAAACCGAACGACCCGGTTAATCTCGCCATTGACAAAGGACTTGACTATCTGATGAAGAAATCTATCCCGGCCGCCGGCCGGGAAGCAGAATTAGTTGCCCTGACGCTTATTCATTGCGGCGTCAAACCTAATGACCAGAAACTTAAAGAATTAGTTGACAAGATTGCCCTAAAACAATTGCGCCAGACTTATCAGGTCGCGCTCAAAGCAATGGTGCTGGAGGCATACGACCGCGTCAAGTATCAATACGAAATTGCCCAATGCGCCCAGGCCTTGATTAACTGGCAGTCTGTAGAAGGACGATGGGCTTACACCGCAACCTATTACGACAACAAAGACATAAAACCAACCATGACTAAAGGACCTCCTCAACTGGTAGAAGTAATTACCGGTCAGGGAGAAACTGATAAGAACACCAAAAGATCTAAGTCACTGGAGAATAGTTATGTAGTCAAACGTAATAATCTCAAACGCCCAACCGGCGGCGATAATTCCAACACCCAGTTTGCGTTACTGGGACTTCGCTCGGCCGCCCGAGCCGGTATCACTATTCCTAAAGAAACGTGGACTGACGCGGCCCAATGGCTCAGAGGCGCGCAAGCGGCTGACGGCGGCTGGTCGTACGTCACTAATAACGAAGGACCTTCTTACGGCTCGATGACCTGCGCCGGTATCTGCGGACTCGCCATTGCCCTTTGCTATCTGGAACAGGATTTCCTTAAAGACCAATCAATCCAAAATGGTCTTAACTGGCTAAGTAATAATCTAAAATATAGCAATAATCCCGGCGTAAGTAATTCGGTAATGAAAGGATTTGGACCCGGTGATTTGATGTGGCATTATTATTTTGTCTATGGCATAGAAAGAGTCGGCGCCGTGCTAGGCTTGACCGAAATCGGCGGGCACAACTGGTACAAAGATGGGTCGGAATATCTGGTCTCCGCCCAAAGCCTAAAAGACGGTAGTTGGAACACCCCGACCGATGATACCCACAGTAATATGATCGCTGATACCTGTTTTGCGCTTCTTTTCCTGAAGAAAGCAACAGCAAAACTTGAACTAAAATCTGTCATTACGGGCAAGGAAGAAACGCAACCGGAAAAAGAAAAAGAATAGCATGAAACTTTCATTTATTTCAAAATTACTGTTGTTCCTGTTTATCATGCAAACGATTAGTTGCTCTTCAAATAAAATTCGTCTGAGGCAAACTCCGGCCATTCCGGTACCGGAAGAAATGATTCTGGTTTCAGCCGGTGAATTTATAATGGGAAATAACAATGATTATTATGACAATGATTTTGATGAGAAACCCCGACACCGGGTTAATTTACCGGCTTTTTATATTGATAAACACGAGGTAACTAATGCGCAGTATAAAAAATTTATCACGGCGACAGGCCATCAACCGCCCCGCTTCTGGGATAAAGACGGAAATTATCCTCCGGAAAAATCAGCCCATCCGGTGGTCGGGGTAACCTGGTTTGATGCCAATGCGTATGCCCGCTGGGTGGGGAAACGGTTACCGAGTGAAGCCGAATGGGAAAAAGCGGCGCGCGGCACCGATGCCCGCCGCTGGCCCTGGGGCAATACCTTTGACCCGACTAACCTTAATCTCTCGCATAAAGATACTACCCCGGTTAGTTCTTGCCCGGCTAATCTCAGCCCTTATGGTGCTTATGATATGTCCGGTAATGTCTGGGAATGGACTCAAGACTGGTATGAATTATATCCGGGCAGTCCGGAAAACAAAATCGTGGCAAAATTTTTGGGAGACACTCATAAAGTGACGCGCGGCGGCAGTTATACTGATGATGTCGGCAGTACACGTTGTACGGACCGCGGGGCCCGGACACCGGACCACACCGGTCCGAATCTTGGTTTTCGCTGTACACAGGATGTTGCTGGTTATAAGCATTACCTATCAACCGCCGCCCTGCTAAAACAGATTGAAGAACTAAAACAGCAAACCGGGTTAGACATTACCGAATATGAAGAACACGAACCAGCCCGCCAATTATTACAAAACGCCGATTCTTTAGAACAACAGGCCCTGAAAAAATTTAAAGATAACCTCTTTGAAGAAAGCCGGCAATCGGCCCAAGAATCATGGGAACTGATAAAACAAGCCCATCAATCAGCCCTGGATTACACCAAAAACAAACATCTGGAAAAAATGGACCGCATCAAAAAAATAATCGCCGAATTAGAATCCTCATTGAAAAATTTATCGCTCCGCTCAGATTTATCACCGGAACAGTTGGAATTAAAAAATAAATCAGAAGAAAATCTTAGCCTAGCTCGGACATTTTTTGAAGAAAAAGCCTGGGGTTATGCCGAAATGCATTCACGCATCGGACTTAAAATGATTAAACAGATACTTAACCCGGTCCAACCGAGAACCGAACACCCTACCACTCATCAGAAACACCAATAATTACTTGACCCCATTAGAAATTATGATAATATATGGTATCTACTATGAAAGAAAGAACGAACATGAAAAAAACTATTTTTAATTTTCTTTTAATCTATTTATTAACCGCGATTTTAAGTTGCCAATCCCAACCGGTCACCATCCCGCCACCGACTACCAAACAACCCGCTCCGCTTCCTGTTATAAATGATTCTCTGTTTAAAGGCCTGCCTACCCACCTGATTGAATGGGTCCTGTATTCCGGCAATGCCGGTCGGCTTAATACCTGGGGCGAAAAATATCCCAACTCAAACACCATTAACTACGCTTTCTTCGGAGGTAAAATCTATCTGCATGCCCGTAAAGATAGGATTAACCTTGAAGAGGTAAAACGAAATTCCAAAGTAACTTTCGTAATTGACCGTTTTACCGATCAACTAACGCTTAATACAACAAAACAGGGAGTCTGGTTCAGCGTCAACGTTTTCGGA
>CAKKQI010000012.1 GCA_919901895.1 Candidatus Brocadiaceae bacterium
TTTGACCTTACCTTTTTCCAGATAGAATCTTTTGACCGTGGCTTCGTTGTCAATTAACACCGCAACCAAATCGCCGTTTTCGGCTATGGATTGCTCGCGCACCAGAATAATATCGCCATCATTGATACCGGCATTAATCATACTGTTGCCCTGGACTTTAAGGGCAAAAACCTTATCCGGATTTCGGACCAGATTGCGATCAACCGTAATCGTGCCTTCAATATTTTCTTCAGCCAGAATAGGAACCCCAGCGGCAATTCGTCCGATAATCGGGATTTCAAAAGAACGGGAATTAGAATCAGTGGTTTGAGATTGAACTATATTGGATTGAGCAATCCAGTCATCAATTACCGGCTTTTTAAACCGCCACTCACTGCGAACCTTAAAGGCCGGGATTTCTTTGTTCTTGACCATCCGATAGATGGTCTTTTTATCAACCTTAAAATACTCAGCTACCTCTGGCAAAGTCATAATATCGCTA
Organism: Candidatus Brocadiaceae bacterium; assembly: GCA_919901895.1. Classification (GTDB taxonomy): domain Bacteria; phylum Planctomycetota; class MHYJ01; order JACQXL01; family CAKKQI01; genus CAKKQI01. The sequence goes on from CAKKQI010000012.1 coordinate 482, forward strand.
ATCATATCGCCCCTATAAAAGTCTTTTTAGTCTTATATAAGGTATTGTAGTCTATTATAGTCCATTTGTCAAGTAAAATTTTATTGTTTTTAGGAGAATTTATTGGTGATACTTTATGAAGCCCGCTTGATATTATTTCTGTTTCTTTTTCTGGTATTTGCTTTTGGATTCGTAGGCCTCAACGATGGCCTGGACCAGCGGATGCCGGACGATATCTGCTTTGGTCAGATAACAGAAGGCAATCCCCGGGACTTCATTCAGCATTCCCTGAACTTCTACCAATCCTGAAATTTTCCCGGGTGGTAAATCAATCTGGGTAATATCGCCGGTGGTTACAATCCTGGAACCGGTGCCCATCCGGGTGAGAAACATCTTCATCTGGTCCGAGGTCGTATTCTGGGCTTCATCCAGGATGATAAAGGCATCACCCAGGTTCCGCCCGCGCATATAAGCCAGAGGAATCACTTCAATTACATCCGTCTCCATCAGTCGTTTTAATTGTTGATAACTCAGGAAACTTTCCGCCGCGTCATAAAGAGGCCTGAGATACGGATTAACTTTTTCCTCATAACTGCCGGGCAGGAATCCGAGCCGTTCGCCCGCTTCTACCGCCGGACGGGCAAGAATGATTCTCTTGACTTCGCCGCTTTGTAAAGACTTCAGGGCCCGCGCCACGGCCAGGTAAGTCTTGCCGGTTCCGGCCGGACCAATACAAAAAACAATGTCATATTTTTCCAGTGTTTTTATATACCGCTCCTGGCCGGCCGTGCGCGCCTTGACGTCAACCGGAATTTTTGATAAACCCGACGGCTCGGCAGAAAAGTCATTAGATTCGGTCATAACCGGTGTTTTTGAACCGCTCCGTCTGCCGACGAGACAGGTTCTGATACCGGAGACCCAACCGGTTTTATCACCGGACCGCTCCACTGTATTTATTAATTTTATGATTTCTTCTTCGGTTAACGGAGCCGGCCTGGTTTGGGCGGTATTGAGCAATTGCTCTAAAATACAAACCGCCCGGTTAACCGACTTTTTTTCACCGGTTAATTTTAAGACATTATGCTTCAGGTTAATCTTAATATTAAAATGATGGCGGATTAACTTGAGATAACGGTCATAAGGACCGAAGATATCCAGTAGGTTATAATTTTCACCTAATTCTATTTTCCGGCTAGTTTTCAAGGATTTTCCTCCTGCATAATGTAACTCAAAACTTTAGTTTTGATTTTCTCAACTCTGATCCGCCTGAGGCGAAGTTAAGTTACATTTAAACCGGAATCCGTTATCAAACCTAACGAACTCTATATCAGGACGGGAGATATCCGTCCCGCCTAGGCAGGAACGGCTCCCGCGCTACTTCATTCTTAAAAAAATGCTTAAATAATACGCCACTGGCGCGCTGAGCAATAAACAATCAATCAGGTCCAGCACCCCGCCCAGCCCGGGGACCAACCGGCTGGAATCTTTAACCTGGCAGTAGCGCTTAAACATTGATTCCAATAAATCACCGGATTGTCCGGCTAAAATTATGGCAAAATTAATTATCGCTAAATATACCCACCATTGGCCTTGGCCTATCTCCGGTGAAACCGGTAATAATGACCATAAAAATAATCCGCTGAACGAACCGAGAATCAAGGCGCTGATTAATCCCTCAACGGTTTTGTTGGGGCTGATTTGAGGCGCTAACCGATGCCGGCCGAAAAGACGACCGCCGAAATAAGCAAACGTATCAGCTAATTTATTCAACGCAATAAAATAAATTAGAAAAAATAACCCTCGGTCATAACGTATTAAATATATATAATATAAAGGCAAACAGATATAAACAAAACCGGCGACGAGAATAAATAAATGATTAATCTTTGTTACATCTTTATTAAAAAGATAATAAGCAACGGCCCCGGTTAAAAATACCAGGAAAATGATATCAAACGGTAAAAAATCACGGCCGGCCGATAGAATTGAGGACAAAACTAAGTTGATAAAAAACCAACTGACGGCAATAATAATTGGAAAAATCTTAGGCAGAATAATCCCGATATTTTCATACATTTTATAAAATTCATAAAGCCCGGCCCCGGCCACCGTCATCATCAAGAGGGTAAAACCAACCGGACGGGTGGTGGAATAATCCCACCAGAATAACAAAGTGATTAGTCCGATCAGGAGCGAACCCCAGAATAGTCTTTGTCGTAACATAGTGCTCCATTACGGGTAAACGATTAATAATTATTTATCCTGTTTTTCCAAACCCCCGAAGCGACGTTCCCGTCCGGCGTAATCCCGGATGGCCTGGTATAAATGTTCCTTATCAAAATCGGGCCATAAAACCGGCGTGACCCAGAATTCCGTATAGGAAATCTGCCAGAGTAAAAAGTTACTGACCCGCAGTTCGCCGGCGGTCCGGATTAAAAGGTCCGGGTCCGGTATCGCCGGGTCGTAAAGATAACCGGCTAATTTTTCTTCGGTGATATCGTTAATATCCAGAACATTATTTTTAACATCGGCCGCCAGACGGCGCGCCGCATCAACTATTTCGGTCCGGCCGCCGTAATTAAGCGCCAGGCATAAAACCAGTCCGGTATTACCGGCGCTGACCTGAACGGTTTGGGCCAATTCCTTTTGAACCCCGGGCGGTAATTCGGCAATCCGTCCGATTGCTTTAAAAATAATATTATTCTTCATCAATTCTTTTCGTTGTTTAATCAGATATCTTTTCAGCATCCGCATCAAAAAGTTGATTTCGTAACTGGGGCGTTTCCAGTTTTCTTTGGAAAAAGCATAGAGGGTCAGGTGTTTAATTCCGATTTCGGCGCAGGCGCGGACAATCTTTTGAACGGACTGGGCGCCTTTTTCGTGGCCTTTAATCCGGGATAACTTCCGTTGGGCCGCC
>CAKKQI010000013.1 GCA_919901895.1 Candidatus Brocadiaceae bacterium
GCGGACGGTTGGTTATTTTGAGGAAACGGAACAATGCTGACCGGTAGAATTACGGCGGTGCATGGACCGGTGGTTGACGTGAAATTTTCGCCGGATGCCCCGCTACCCCATATTTATGAATTGATTGAAGCGAAAACTTATGACAATCGGCCGGTGTCCCTAGAAGTCGTGGAGCACGCTCCGGGTAACGTGGCGCGGTGTATTGCCCTGGCTCAAACTTATGACCTCCAGCGTAATAGTCCGGCTCAGGCCACCGGAGATTTTATAAAAATACCGGTTGGCCAAGCCGTCTTTGGCCGCTTAATGAATGTGGTGGGCAGTCCGATTGACAAAAAAGGCGATATTAAAGCCGATGAATATTTGCCGGTTCGGCAACGGGCCAATCTTTCTATCAAGGTCTCGCGTCATGGGGTGAAACCGGAATTAATGGGAACCGGAATTAAAATGATTGACCTGCTTTTTCCTCTGGTCAAAGGCAGCAAGACCGGATTGCTGGGCGGCGCCGGACTCGGGAAAACCATTCTGGTGCTGGAGATTATTCATAATATTATTGAGAGACAAAAAGGTGTTACTATTTTTACCGGCGTCGGTGAACGAATCAGGGAAGGCAACGAATTATATTTTGAGTTTTCAAAACGGAATATGCTGGATAAAGTTATCCTGATCTTCGGTCAGATGAACGAATCTCCGGGGGCGCGCTTTGAAGTGGCGCAGACCGGGGCCGCGATGGCCGAGTATTTCCTGAACCAGAAACAGGATGTGCTTCTTTTTGTTGATAATGTTTTCCGGTTTGTCCAGGCGGGTAGTGAACTTTCCACCCTGTTGGGCCGCACCCCTTCGGAAACCGGTTACCAGCCGACCCTGCTGGCCGAAATGAGCAGTTTCCAGGAACGAATTCGTTCTACTAAAGAAGGGTCAATTACGGCGATTGAGGCGGTTTATATGCCCAGTGATGACCCGAGCGACCCGGCGGTGGTTTGTACCTTCGGTTACCTGGATTCCATTATCGTTCTTTCGCGTGAAAGGGCGCAATCAGGATTTTATCCGGCGATTGATCCGCTGGCTTCTTCCAGTTTTAGTCTTGACCCGGAAGTGGTGGGATTAAGGCATTATAATATTGCTATGGAAGTCTTACGGATTCTTAATAAATATGAGTAGTTAAAACGCATTGTGGCGGTGATTGGTCTGGAAGAGATTGCGAAAGAGGACCGGGTTATTTATGAAAGAGCCAAGAAATTGAATAACTTTTTGACCCAACCATTTTTTGCCGGCGAGTTATATACCGGGGCCAAAGGGGCTTATGTGACTGTTGAAAAAATGCTGGAAGGGTGTGAAAAAATTTGTTCCGGTGAATTTGACCGGCGGCCGACCGACAGTTTTTATATGATCGGTGAAGTTTAGATTCAACGAGGAAAATATTATGACAAGTAAAACTGAATTATCGTTAGGTGAAACGCTAGTCAAGATGGGTGTGCTGAGCCAGCCGGCGCTGGAACAGGCGCTCAAAGAACATTTAAAATCCCAGGAGCCGCTGATTCATTGCCTGGCCAGATTAAAATTAGCCGAGGAGAAAAAAATGCTGGAAGGTATTTCCCAGCATTATCGTTGGCCGTTGGTTAACCTGAAGGATATTAAAATCGCCCCGGAATTAGTCAAGAAAATTGCGGTAAAATTTATCGCCCATTATAAATTTATGCCGGTTAATCTGGAGAATAACGTCCTGACGATCGCTGTTTCGACACCGCCTGATATCAGGATGTTGGACGAGATTAGATTGAACCTGGGGCATGAACTGAAAGTGGTTCTGGCCGGGCGTGAAGACATCATTAACGCGATTAAAAAGCATTATGGTTTGGCTGCGGATACCATTGAAAAAATTATGATTCAGAGCGGTAAGACAATGGTTAATCTGGAAGAGGAGATGCTTGTTCAGATAGAAGATATTGAAAAGGCGGATGATGCGTCGGTAATTAAATTGGTTAACCAGATTTTACTGGAGGGGTACCGCCGGCGCGCGACCGATATTCACTTTGAGCCGTACCGGGGAAAAATAAAACTGCGTTATCGCGTGGACGGTCTTCTTTATGATGCCAATGTTCCGCCGGCGATCAAAAATTTCTTCCCGGCCATCCTTTCGCGTATTAAGATAATGTCCAATCTGAATATTGTGGAACGGCGTCTGCCGCAAGATGGTCGCGCCCTGGTTAAAACCGAACAGGGTAATCTTGACCTGCGTATTTCCGTTATCCCGACCCCTTACGGTGAAAGTGTGGTTATCCGGCTGCTGCCCACCCAGATGCTCTATCGCCTGGAAGATTTGGGGATTGACCCCAATAACCTTAAAATATTAAAAGTGCTTCTTGGTAAACCGCACGGGATTATTTTTATGACCGGACCAACCGGCAGCGGGAAAACCACTACTCTCTACGCCTGTTTGAGTTGTTTAAATACCGAAAAGGTGAAAATTATTGCGATTGAAGATCCGATTGAATATGAATTGGAAGGAATTACCCAGATTCAGGTGAATCCGGAGATTCAACTTACTTTTGCGCGGGGTTTGAGAAGCATGCTCCGTCATGACCCGGATATTATGATGGTGGGAGAGGTGCGTGACCAGGAAACCGCCGAGATTACCACCCGCGTTGCCCTGACCGGACACCTCGTATTTTCCACCTTGCATACCAATGACGCCGCCAGCGGCGTAATCCGGCTGACCGATATCGGGATTGAGCCTTATCTGATTACTTCTTCGGTGGAAGCATTTATTGCCCAGCGATTGGTTCGTTTAATCTGTTCCGGTTGCCGGACCGAAGATACGGCTAATTTGCCGGAGATTAGAAAAGAAATTGCGGCGGTTCTGGGTTTGGATTCGCCTCAAGATGTTAAGGTCTATAAAGGGACCGGTTGCGAGGCCTGCAGTTTTACCGGTTATCAGGGCCGGACGGCTATTTACGAAATACTGTTGATGGATGATAAGATAAAAAAATTAGTTTTGCGGAAAGCATCAGCCGACGAAATAAAAAAAGCGGCTATGGAATCAGGTATGAAAACATTGCGTCAGGTCGGGTGGGAGAAAGTTATCAATGGTTTGACTACGCCCGAAGAAGTGATGTGGGTGACGCCGTCTGAAAAATATACGCCGGCGCCAACCACCAGCGCCGCTTCGTCTTCAGTCGCCGCCGCTTCTCCTTTTACCGAACCTGTTCCGGAAAGTGAACAAAGGGTCTATCGCCGTTTGCGTACCCGCGTTCCGCTGGAATACTCACTTTATAAAAAAAGTATGGATGACCGGGAAGAACAATTTTTACGGGAATTTAGAACAATTGCCACAGATATCAGTGCCACTGGAGTCCTTTTTGAGACTAATCAGTTCGTCCCGGTAAGTGCGATCGTTAAATTAAAAATAGAATTGCCGTTCGTGCCGAAAAAAATAGAATGCTTGGTGCGGATAATCAGGGTTGAAGAAATCAAAAAATCGGGCCGTTATAACGTCGGCTCTCAGTTTCTTGATATTGACAGCGCCGATAAAACGCTGATTGATAAATTGGTCCAGCAGGAGCACGGCATAATTACCAAGGACATTCTGTGGCCATAACTATGCAATTCCGAAAAAGTTTTGCTATCCCGCCTGGGCGGGACGAAGGGTCTCATTATTTATTTGGAACTGTATAAATCATCTAGAGATGATTTAGTTGTGAAAAAAAAATAAAAAATAGTTAAGACTTAGAGCCGATCCGAATATCAAAGGTGTTTGTGCGTAGGATTTATTACTACCGACGGGCGACCGTCCCGATTGGGGTCTGGACGGAGTTTATCCCCCGATGTAATATCGGGAGGTTGTCGTTTCACCAGGGTCGCTGCTACGAGGGTAGTTTCGGGTCTCCTGACCCGAAACAATTAAATAAACGCCGGTCGGGAGACCGGCTCTTAACCTAATTTAATATGCCTTTATTTACTTACAAAGCTAAAAAAGGTCCGGTTGAAATTAAGGAAGATATCATTGAAGCCGATTCCCAGGATGAAGCCATTGCCAAATTAACCAGGGATGGGTATTATCCCATTCGGGTTCAGATGGTTTCCGGCAGCCAAGCAACCGCGGCCGTTCGTCCTGAATCTTTATTCGGGGCCCGCGTTAAGTTCCGTGACCTGAACACTTTTACCAGACAGTTAGCCACCTTGATTAAATCCGGCGTGCCCATCCTGAAAGCTTTGAATATCATTTCCGAGCAGACCGAAAATAAATACCTTAAAAATATTATCATTGATATCGCCCGGCAGGTTAAAGAAGGTCGGATGCTTTCCGAGGCCCTTAACAATTACCCGCAGATTTTTCCGTCGCTTTATATCGCAATGATTAAATCCGGCGAAAGCAGCGGAACGTTGGAGCAGATTTTACTGCGGATTACCGAACATCGCGAAAAAATCGCTGAAATTCGTTCCCGGATCCGTTCAGCCCTGGCTTATCCTATCCTCATGCTCATCGTTGCCCTGGCGACCATTATTATTTTGCTGGCTTATGTGGTGCCCCAGTTGAAAAAAGTATTTATTCAGATGAACCAGGAATTGCCGTTGATTACCGAGATTTTAATCGGCGTCAGTGATGCGCTCGTCAATTACTGGTATTTGTTTGCCGGCGGCGTAGTGGTGATAATGGTTTTGAGCAAGGGGGTTACGTTGATGGATAAAACGTCTTTTGACCTGCTTAAATTACGATTGCCGCTGGTCGGTAATTTTATCAAAAAAATAGAAATTAACCGTTTTGCCCGGACGATGAATTTATTACTCACCCACGGCATTCCGATCCTTTCGGCCCTGGAGATTACCATTCCCACGCTGGGTAATCTGGTTTACCGGAACGAATTAAAAAAAATTACGGAGGATTTAAAAAACGGACAACCTTTGGGGCGGGGATTAAAAGCCAGTCCGTATTTTTTTCCTTTTATGGTTAATCTGGTGGTGGTGGGAGAGGAAAGCGGCCGGCTGGATGAAATTTTTGAAGAAATCTCCAGCACTTACGAGCGGGATATTAACGAAACAGTTAAAGTTGCTCTCAGCTTGCTGGAGCCAGTGATGATTCTGGTCCTTGGTTTAATCGTTGGATTTATTGTTTTTTCTATCCTCCTGCCCATTTTCCGGCTTGACGTAATGGGCTAATAGAAAATTTATGACTGGTAAAATAAGATGATTGTGGTATAATAAATAGAGATATATGATTACACTGATCCCGCAGGGCGGGATTAGATTACACAGATTAACATAGGAGGAGGTCCCGTATGAAAAACCAACCCAACACTAAATCAATTCAATGGAATAATGGTTTTACCCTGATGGAAATAATGCTGGTGGTCATTATTATCGGTACGCTGGCCGCGATGGTACTTCCGAATATTGTCGGCAAAGGGACTGAAGCCAGGATTAAAATTACCAGAGGAAGTATGGCCGGTATTGCTACGGCGTTGCAAGATTATGAATCACAAAACGGCTTTTTTCCCACCACCGCCCAGGGATTAGAGGCGTTAATGACTAAACCTGGTTCGCCGCCGATTCCGGCCGAATGGAAACGTCCTTATTTGACTGTTCCGCCTCTTGATGCCTGGGGCCGGCCGTTCCAGTATCGCTGCCCGCCTACCAAACGCACCTACGATTACGACCTTTTTTCTTTAGGCCCTGACGGGAAAGAAAGTGATGATGATATTACCAACTGGGCTCACCAGAAATAGATACCCTCCTCTAACGGGGTTTACCCTTCTGGAAGTCCTGGTCAGCATTTCAATTTTAGCCATTTTCTTGGTTAGTATTTATCAATGTTTTATCATCATCTTTGACGTTTTGATCAAGACTGATAATTACAATCAATCGGTTTTGCTCGCCGAGGAAAAATTATATTTGTTGACAGAAGTATTAAAACAGGATGAAGAACTGGCCGATTTGAGCGGCGAAGTTAAAGAGGGAACAAAGGTATTTAAATGGGAAACGCTGGTGGCTAAAATAGATTCCCATCCGGATTTAAGGCAGGTTGAAATAACGGTTAACTGGCAGCAGGGAACCAGACAGGGACGGGTTAATCTGGCGACTTATCTGCCTGCCGGCCGAAGCATCGGCGTAGGCGGGGAGGCCAAACCGGAAGATGAAAAGTAAAAAAGGTATCACTCTTTTAGAAACACTTTTAGCCGTTTCCTTAATTGCCGTCGTTGGGTTAGCGATTTTTCAGGTCTATGCGCAGGGAACGCAGGTTTGGCGGCGCGTCCAGACCACCGGCCAACAAAAAGAAAGAGTTTTGATTTTTCTGGAACGCTTTTCCAAAGAATTAAAAAATACTTTCAGGTCCGACGGCATCCCGTTTAGTGGCACAGCCCAGAGCATTTCCTTGGCCGGATTGGTGCCGGAATTAGTTGTTCAGGGAGAAGAACAGGATTATATTTTTAAACCGGGCCGGTTGCAGTATGAATTTGACCCCGTTCAGAAAGTTTTAAAAAGAGCCCAAATAACGTATCCGAATCTTGATAAACCAACCGATTCTTTTTTTCGTCCGGAATTGGAGAATATTGAAGAATTTTCTTTTTCTTATTACGGACCGGCCGGAAGTGGTTTTGAACCGGAATTACTGAAAGCAGCAAATGAGTTGCCGGCCGCGGTTGGAGTTAAAATTAAATGGTTAAAAAGTGAGAACGAGGTGGAAAGTGTGGAAAAAATCATTAACTTACCGGTTAATTTCTAACCAGGGGAGTGTTTTAATTCTGGTGATGTGGGTGGTGAGTGTCCTGGTGATGATGGTCGTAGCGATGTCGGCTCAAGTGGGCGGGCAGATAAATTATTCCCGGAATTTTCGTAATCGGACTAGGGCGGAATGGTTGGCCCAAGCCGGTATCAGGCAGGCGCTGGCTGAATTAAATAAAGAAAAAAAAACTTCCTGGTACGATTCTTTGCGAGATTCATGGTGTAATAATGCGGAGGTTTTTAAATCTATTTCCCTGGGTGAGGGGAGTTTTACGGTCAGCCATCAGTATATTGAAGATAATGATTCCCGGATTACTTTTTACGGTATTAGCGATGAAGAACGCAAGTTGAATTTCAATACGGCCGGCTTATCAATTATTAAAAAATTACTGGAAGAGGTTGGGGGGCTTGATAAACTGGAGAGCCAGAAAGTCGCGGCGGCGATTGTTGATTGGCGCGACCCGGATGGCGAAATAACCGAACAGGGAGCCGAAGATTATTATTACCAGACTTTAAAAAATCCTTATCATTGTAAAGATAAAAAAATTGATGTGTCGGAAGAGTTACTCTTGGTCCGCGGGATGACGCCGGAATTATTTTCTAAAATAGAACCTTATATTACAATTTATGGGAAAGGGCCGGTCAATATCAATACGGCTTCCGTCCCGGTTTTGCTGGCGCTTGGTTTGAATGAACCGCTGGCCAAAAAAGTGATTCAATTTAGAATCGGAACCGACGGATTAACCGGCACGTCTGATGATAATACAATCACTAACCCGGCTGAAATATCCGTGCTGATCGGGAGTAAAGTGTCGTTGAGCGAAAGTGAGAGACAGTCGCTTAATGCTTTATATGTAGCCAATTTAATTACGGCCGTTTCATCATATTTTTTAATTAATTCGGAAGGTGAATTACCCGCACAGGAAAGTAAAAAAATTACCTGTATCGTCAGCCGGGACGGTCAAGTCTGGCGCTGGTTT
>CAKKQI010000014.1 GCA_919901895.1 Candidatus Brocadiaceae bacterium
GATGGCGGATATTCCTACCATTGATGAAGCGGCCAAACGTGTTTGGCAAATCGGGATGGGACCGTTCCTGTTGATGAACGTAACCGGTATTCCGATTGCTTACCATTCAGCCGGAACGCTCGGCGAAAAGTTCGGGTCGTTTTATCGGCCGGCTCATAAATTAAAAGAAGAATTTGAATCCAAACAACAATGGAATCTTGAAGGCGCGGTTGATGAGTTACGGATAGAAGCGGTTCAGAACCGATTGTTAGGAGTAGTTTTTCTGGTCGTCGGACAATTAGTTGATGAAGGGGTGGGGCGGATTGAGGATATTGACCTCGGCGCAAAAGTAGGGTTGCGCTGGTCACTTGGTCCTTTTGAGTTGATGAATAAAATCGGAATAGAAAAATCACTCAATCTGGTTAAAATAATTTCTCAAAAATATGGTCTTAAGATACCGCGAATTTTAGAAGAACAGCGGCAGAAAAAAAGTCCGTGGCAGTTTAAACGAGTAGAATTGAGCATAAAAGATGCAATTGCCACGATTACGATTAACCGGCCTGAAGCGCTGAATGCCTTAAATGAAGAAGTAGTTCGGCAATTAGCTGAAACGTTTACGCAGGCGGAACAGGATAAAAACGTTCAGGCGATTGTTTTGACCGGGAAAGGCAAGGCCTTTGTGGCCGGGGCCGATATCGGATTTTTCGTTAAGAATATTGAAAACAAAAGCATTGATAAAATAGTGGAGTTTACAAAGGCGGGGCAGGAATTATTATTACGGATAGATCAATCACCCAAATTAGTGATTGCGGTGATAGACGGATTAGCGTTAGGCGGCGGGGCGGAGTTGGCGCTGGCCGCGGACGTGCGTTTGATGACCGAGCGGGGTGCCATCGGGTTTCCGGAAACCGGTATCGGGATTTATCCCGGCCTGGCCGGGACACAGCGTTTACCTCGTCTGATTGGCGCGGCGCTGGCGAAATATCTGATATTTACCGGTGATATTATTAACGCCCAGCAGGCGCAGGCCATCGGGCTGGCGGAATATGTGCCGGCGGGGGAAGTCAGCGAAAAGATTAGGTTAAAGGTTCAAGGTTTAAGGTTTCAGCCGGGGGCGGACCAGTTTCAGGCTGGAAAGGTTAAAGGGGAAAAGACTTCGCTGATGCCGGCATACGAAAAAATAAAAAATTTATTTGAGAATAATAATAATATTAGCGATTGGTTAAGCGGCCAGGCGATGGAAACGACTGATCCGTCTTTAGCCAGGATATCAAAAAAAGTTTTAAGTAAGGCGCCTCAGTCGTTAAAATTAGCCAATCAGTTGATAGACGAAGGTTTAAAAACAACGCTGGAAGCGGGGATTGAATTGGAACTGGCTCATCTGCCGGAGATATTTTCCACCCGCGATGCCTATGAAGGATTGACTTCAATTTTACAAAGGCGTAAACCGGTTTTTGAGGGAAGATAAGAGCAGTGGTGCTGCGCTCCGATGCTCCGATACGGAGCGTCCCGTATCCGAAGTCCGATGGACTCCGAAGAGTCATACGGACTCCTTCGGAGGCATCGGGACGCTTAGGCTAAAGCCTAACACCCAATCGTCCGGCAGGTTCGTCCTGCGCTTCGTATCCTGAGTCTTTGTAGGCACGAATTCATTCGTGCTTATGGCGTCCCGCCTACCCGCAGCCGCGGTCAGCGATGGTAGGTTCGCTTCGC
>CAKKQI010000015.1 GCA_919901895.1 Candidatus Brocadiaceae bacterium
CAGCTTTGAGCGTTATCTGTCTCCATATCAATTAAGAACCGATTCAACCTTCTTATTATCAACCGAATATCCTTCCGGCATTGCAAGCGATTATTATGAAATGTGTTCATAAAGAACCGGAAAGACGTTATGCCAACCCGGGCTTTCTTCTTGAAGATCTTGAATCGCTTAGAAAAAAACAAACCCCGATGTACGCCTCCAACCCTCTTACGGAAACCATCCAATTAGCCGTCAGGCGCGTGGGAAAAAACAAACTTTTATATCCGGCCAGCGGCGCTCTATTAATCTTTTCGCTTTTAATATTCTTTGTGTTTTTACGACCGGGAAAAAACATACCGCCTGAAACAGCCCGGTTATTAAACCGCATCGAACTACTTATTGATGACGAGAAATTTGATTTCACCTGGGAAGAATATGATAAAATTCCGGCAGAGTCAAGAGAACTACACGCTGTCAGAAAGATAAAAAACATCCTTCTTAACAACCGGGCGAAGAAAATTCAGGCCATCTTAGATGACGATAAAACTGATCTAGTAAAAGCCTGGGAGGAATACGAAAAAATCCCATCCGGCTTGAAAAATGACGTGATTTTATCGCCGATTATTTACCGTTTGAATGAAAAATGGCACAGTGAAGTAAAAGTTCAATTGACCTATAATTTCCTGGCCAGCACCCCGGCGATATTCCCCGATAAATTTTATACCACCACCCGACAACATGCCTTTAATGAAATATTCCGCTTGAGTAAGGATAAAAATTATTCCGCCGCTTACCAACGACTGGATACAGACTTTATCGAAATTAACGATCCGGAAATTTCGCCGCCCGCCATCTATTTTAAGATGAAATTACTGCTTGAAGAAAAAGCGGAAAATCATCTGGCGGGAATGGAAGGTCTTTTTAAGAAATTAAATAAAATCTATCCGGCCTCTTACTGCACTACCTTATCCGAAGTCTTGCTTAATCAGTCGCTCCTCTATCAGGATAAAATTTATAATAACTACCTCGCTCAACTGATTGACGGTTCCCTGGATTCCCAATTAGAACTGTTGACGGAATTCGTTAAAAGTTATCCCGATAATACAAATATTTCCAAAGCCAGAGAACAGATAAAAAATATTAAACGAGATATCTTCCGGAGACAAAGCGCCTATTACAAAGAATTAATCGTTGGAATAAAGAAGAAATTAGATGTTAAAGAAAAATCGAGTTATTTACTGGCCATAAAAGACCTCCAGATAGCGAATAAAATCGCATTGGAAATAGAAGAGAACCAGGAAAGTTTAAACGAACTGGAATACCGGATTGAAAAGGGTTATCTGGCATTATGCGGTATCCGGACGGAAGGTAAAAACAAGATCGGTTTTCTGTACCAATATATTAAAAATATTGCTGACATCTCTGAAATGATTTTGATTCCCCGAGGCGAATTTACGATGGGCAGTAACGAGGGAACCGATGATGAAAAACCGGCTCATCAGGTAAATCAGGCCGATTATTATATTGATAAATATGAAATCAGTAATACTCAATTTGAAGTTTTTGTGAAAGCAACCGGCTATAAAACAGATGCGGAAAAATCAGGGAAAGGCTGGGTCTGGACCGGCACTGAGATAAAAGAAATCCCCGGAGCTACATGGCATAATCCTGATGGAACAGGAAAGGGAATCAAAATGAACCATCCCGTTGTTCAGGTTTCCTGGAATGATGCCAGCGCATATGCGGAATGGGCGGGCAAGCGTTTACCCAAAGAAGCAGAATGGGAAAAAGCCGCCCGGGGCTTGATGGCATTCAGTTATCCCTGGGGTAATGAGTGGCAAGCCGATTATTGTAATAATATTACCTCTGAATATTTTACCACAACCACAGTCGGCAATTACGAAAAAGGGAAAAGCCCTTACGATTGTTATAATATGGCCGGTAACGTCGCGGAGTGGTGTCTTGACTGGTATCTCGGCCCATACACTCAAACCTTAGAAAAATTGCCCGATGAAAAAATTCCTGTTTTACGCGGCGGTGCGTTCAATTTGCCTAAAGAACATCTCCGTTCCACCGCCCGCCAAACCGGTTACTTTCTAAAACAAAGTGATTTCCGGGCAAGTCATATCGGATTCCGCTGTGTCAAGGATGTAAATACGGACATTCAGTCCTACTTGGAAAAATAATAAAAATGAAAAATAGCATTATCATTTTATTGATTCTCTTTTCGGGCTACCTGCTTTCCGCAGAAGATAGTCACCAAAAACAGCCAACGGAGGAAACACCGATTAACCACCCCGGCCATAAATATCTATTGATGCTGAATTATGAGACCAACCGGATAAAAACAGGGAATGTTAAAGACCGCTGGAAAACTTCAACAACCTATTTTTCGTATTTAACCGATACCACGGTCATTCGGTCCCCCTATCTGGAAATAAAGAATTTAGAGCGTTTTAACGATAAAGATTCCACCCTAACTTTGGGAACCTATTTCAAGTTTGAAAACTCCTCGGCTCAGGCTGAAATCGGATTTGGTGCAAACGTGGATTACGTCTACCGATTTAAGGCATTACTGGAATATTCCGACCACCTGGTAAAAACTTATTTTTGGAAATTAGGAATTAGATATCTTAACCAATCAAGTGGAGACGTCACGATCGTTTCTCCCGGCCTGACTTATTATTTCGGCGACCATTATCTGCTGGCCGATTATAATATTTCATTTGCCGAAGGCCGCGGTTCGGCCGATTGGATAACCGCCCGGAGCGTTTTTGTGTTAAATGAACGAATAAAATTATCATTGGGCGAGGCGAGAGGCGAACGACTTTATGATATCAACCTGGCTAACGCCGCAGATCAGAAAGGTAGTATCCTTTTCGCGGGAACCGATATCATGGTTTCACCCGGATTAGCGCTAAGGTTCGGCGTCTCCCGCTCAAAGGAAGAACCTGATTTCACCAGCCGGGGAATTGACCTTGGTATTTCAGTCAAATTCTAAAATGGATATTTATCATACAGACCTCGCCTGGAAAGTAGATTTAATTCTTTTAGGTATCACCATCCTATTAGCCGTTCTTAACCTCGCCTATGTCGTAATTAACAGGATTTACCTCAACCGCCGGAATCAGAGTCTGACCTGGATCATCGAGGCGATGAAAAACCTGACCGAGACCGGAAAGACAAACGGTAAAAACATCTCTTTATCTCTGGCTAAAACTTTTACCCAGGACATCTTTATTGACTCACTGAAACAAACCAATCAGACCACTGAAATTAGGCGGCGGGTGGAAGATTATTTAGCTAACCACGGTAAAATATCGGAAATAGAAAAAACCGCCGACCGCTCAAAGAATAAACGCCGTCGGATTGAAGCGTTATTAATCGCGGGATACCTTAAAACTCCTTCGGCGCCGGTAATTTTGCGTAATGCCTTGCTGGATTCGGACCAGGACATTTCTTACTTCGCAATGTTATCCCTGGGCTACTTAAAAAATAATGAGGCGGCGCAAATACTTCTGGATTTTTTGGGCCGTCGTGTCTTTAGCGGCCACAAAATCGTTTCTATCCTGGAAACCTTCCCCCCCTCTGTTGTTGATGAGTTAGCCGAAGCAATAAAAAATACCGACCCACTGGTCCGTTTCTGGGTTGTTAAACTTATCACTAAGTTTAAACCATCCGCCCTGGTAGAAAAAATTATAGCTTTGACTGACGATACCTCTCTGGATGTTCGCGCGGCCGCCTGCGAATGCCTGGGTGAATTGGGCCAACCCGGCGCCCAAAATGCCGTCCGGCGCTGTCTGACGGATACGGAATGGGTTGTCCGAATGTATGCGATTCGGGCTTTGCCTAAAATCATCGGCCAAGAATCCATCCCCTTCATTTCCAACCTGATTACCGACCCTTCGCTTTTAGTGCGCCGCAGCGTCAAGGAAGTAATGACCCAATATATTGAAACGGCTCTGCCTTATCTTGAAGCATTGCTGCATGGAAATAACGACAGCGTTAAAAAAGATTGTATCGAAATATTGGAAAACTCAGGTTATCTAAAAGTGCTTTTTCAAAACATATTATCCGGCCCGGCCGCTGAGCAACAAAAATCCATTGCTTTATTGGAAGAACTTATCAAATCCGGCGCACATTTCGGTATTGAAAGCGCCATAGAAAGATTTCCCGATGATTCCCGCCAGAAGATAATGGAAACTATCGCGCAGATAAATAAGGCCGCGGCCGACCATATCGGAAAAAAAATAAATCACCTCGTTGAGGAACTATAATAATGCATTGGCCTACGCTGGTTTATATCTTGTTTGTCATTTTCTTCGGATATTTTATCGTTCTCACCCTTTATTATCTTGTTCTCCTGATAATCGGATTGATCGAAGGCAAGAAAAGAGCTCTGCAGGATAGATTGGAAAATTATCCTATTCTCTCCAGTTCCGGTTTTACCATACCGGTCAGCGTTATCCTGCCGGCACATAACGAAGAAGACTGGATCCTTGATGCCCTTAAGTCTATCCTGAATCAATCATATCCTGAATTTGAAGTAATTATTGTTAATGACGGCTCGACGGATAAAACTTTTTCTCTCCTAGACGGCTTTCTGAAATTAAAATCAGTTGATTTACACTACACCGACCATTTTCAATCCGGAAAAATCCATGAGGTCTTTAAATCGGAAACATATTCCAATGTCACGGTTATCAGCAAGACCGGCGGTTTCAAAAAAGCCGGCGCCGTTAACGCTGGTTTAAATTTTGTCCGGTATCAATATGTCTGCGTCATAGATGCTGATACTGTTCTGGAACCCGATGCCTTACTCAAGGTTATGGCCCATGTCCAGAAAGACCCGGAAAACATCGTTGGCATCGGCAGTTATTTCGGACTGGTAAACGGATTCAAGATAAAGGATGGCCAAGTTGTAGAAAGAAATTTTACTCCCAATATGCTGATTGCTTATCAAAACCTAGAATATATCCGGACTTTTATCGGGGCCAGGATTGCCTGGAGTAAATACAACGCGATGCCCTGCGTCAGCGGCGGGTTCGGCATCTGGCGCAAAGATATCCTGTTGAAATTAGGAGGTTACGCCACCGATTTTAGCAGCGAGGATATTGAACTTACCTTTCGCGCCCACGATTATCTAGTAAAAAATAAGATCTCCGGTTACAAAATAATGATGTTACCTTACTATATCGGCTGGACCGAAGGACCGGGTAACATTATCTCGCTTCTCCAGCAACGTAACCGCTGGCAAAGAGTTATCAATGAAACAATCAGCCGTTATAAACATATGATTTTAAATCCGCGGTATAAAACCTTTGCCTTTTTTACCCTGCCTTACTATTTAATTTACGAAGTTCTGGACGTCTTTGTAGAAATTATCAGTATCGTCACGCTCCTAGCCAGTTGCCTGGCCGGTTTGCTGCAGGTAGAAGCATTCCTGTCTTTCCTTATCTTGATAAGCATTTCGCAAACCGCTATTTCTTTGCTATCAATATTTTCTTTTATCAGACATCAGAACTTACTGAAAATGAAAGATGTCGCTTTTTTGGTCATTCTTTCCTTTTTCGAATTATTTCTCTATCGCTGGATTATCTGGATAGCTAAATTATGGGGGACATACAATTACCTGCGTGGCGTCAGGGTCTATGAACAATACACTCGCATCCCGAGACGGTAAGATAATTCGACCGTCGGGGAACAGCGCGGAAACAAAAACGAAAATTGAAATTCACGATAATAAAAGTAGCCAAAAACCTCCCGAACGCTTAATTATTTCATCATCAAAAAAAGTGAGACGGTTTGGCCTCACTCTTTTTTTATTTGACCGCCCTAAAAATTTGTGGTAAACATAAGTTGTATTAAAATTATAAAAATCTGTTTAATCGGGCTGTTAAAAATTTTATTATGACCGCCATCATTCCCGCAAAAAACTATTCGGAACTCTGCTGGCAACCCACCGGCGATTACCTCAGCAAAAGCAACATCAGCCGCTTTATGCAAAAGCATCATATCAAGGACTATGACGAATTGATCAAGAAATCCACTTCCGATATTGAATGGTTCTGGGACGCCGCTTTGAAAGACCTCGGCGTGGAATGGTATCAACCCTACACGAAAGTTTTAGACCAATCCAAAGGGTTCCCCTGGACCAAGTGGTTCATTAACGGTAAAATTAATATCGTCCACAATTGCCTTGACCGGCATCTTCTAACTTCTAACCTCCAACCTCTAACTTCTAAAATAGCTTTTATCTGGGAAGGTGATGACGGCACGGTCAAAAAAGTTACTTATGCGGAATTAAACAAACAAGTCTGTAAAGTCGCCAATGCCTTAAAATCGCTGGGCCTCAAAAAAGGCGATACCGTCGGTATTTATATGCCGATGATTCCGGAAATAATTGCTGCCTTTTTCGGCTGTTTAAAAATCGGGGCGGTGGTGATTCCTGTTTTTTCCGGATTCGGCGCATCGGCCCTGGCCGTCCGGTTAAACGATGCCGAAGCCAAAGTTCTGTTCACGGCCGACGGCGGACTGCGCCGCGGCAAAGTAGTCTCCATCAAAAAAGAAGCAGACTTTGCCCTTGAAAAGGTTGCCAGTATCAAGAAAGTAATTGTAGTCAAACACACCCGTGGTGAGCTAAGCCGAACCACCGGAACCGAAATAAAAATGCAAAAAAACCGGGATGCCTTCTGGGATGACATTATTGAACCGCAACCGGACCACTGCCCTACCGAACCACTTGAAGCCGAAGATTATTCTATGATTATCTATACTTCCGGCACGACCGGCAAACCGAAAGGCACCATCCATACCCACGCCGGGGCCCTGGCCCAGATGGCCAAAGAATTAGGTTATTATTTTGATGTTAAGCTGGACGATGTATTTTTCTGGGTAACGGACATCGGTTGGATGATGGGTCCCTGGGAAATGATCGGCGTTTCCTTCTTCGGCGCGACTTACGTCATTTTTGAAGGCGCACCGGATTATCCCGAACCGGACCGCATCTGGCAAATTGTAGAAAAATATAAAGTCAACACCCTCGGCCTCTCCCCGACCGCGATCCGGCTGTTAATCACCTACGGTAATGAATGGGTTACTAAACATAATTTAAATTCGTTAAGATTGCTCGGCTCCACCGGCGAACCCTGGGACCCGGAATCTTATCGGTGGTTTTTTGAAAAAGCAGGCGGGAAACGCTGCCCGATTATCAATATCTCCGGCGGAACAGAAATCGTCGGCTGTCTCCTCTCGCCCCTGCCGATTACTTCCTTAAAACCCTGCACCCTGCGCGGGCCCGGACTGGGAATGGATATTGATGTCTTTGATGATGATGGTAAACCAATCCGGGGCGGGATTGGACATCTGGTCTGTAAAAAACCGGCCCCTTCGATGACTAAAGGATTTTTGAAAGACCCGCAACGTTACCTGGAAACTTATTTCGCCGGACCTGAGCACGACGAACACCTGCTTCCGCCGAATTCGCCCTGGAAAAATACCTGGTACCACGGCGACTGGGCTAAAGTTGATGAAGACGGGTTCTGGTTCCTCTACGGACGCAGTGACGATACCATAAAAGTTGCCGGCAAGCGAACCGGTCCGGCTGAAATAGAAGCGGCGTTAATTGAACACCCGGCCGTGGTTGAAGCCGCGGCCATCGGCCTACCCCACGAAATTAAAGGCGAAACGGTGGCTTGTTTTGTCGTCCTTAAACCGTCCTATTCGCCTTCAGAACCACTCCGTGAGGAATTAAAAAACCAGGTGGTCAAACACCTGGGCAAAACACTTAAACCGACCGAACTTAAATTTATCAAAGCACTTCCTAAAACCCGTTCGGCTAAAATCGTCCGCGGTGCGATTAAGAAAAAATATCTCGGCCAGCCATTTGATATTCAC
>CAKKQI010000016.1 GCA_919901895.1 Candidatus Brocadiaceae bacterium
GGTCAGTTCCTCGAATCTGGCCCGCGTGATCGTCATCTGAAGATGTTTCGGGCCCGACTGGTCCGCGGTAATAAAAGGCAGGTTGATTTCCGTTTCCAGGGCGGTTGAAAGTTCGCATTTGGCTTTTTCGCAGGATTCTTTCAGACGCTGAAGCGCCATCTGGTCTTTCTTCAAATCAACGCCGTACTGTTTTTTAAATTCAGCCGCTACGTAATCAATCAACCGCTGGTCAAAATCATCGCCGCCCAGATGGGTATTACCGTTAGTGGAAAGCACTTCCACCACGCCATCGCCCACTTCCAGGATAGAAACATCAAAAGTTCCGCCGCCCAAATCGTAAACGGCAATTTTTTCATTTTTCCGTTTATCAAGCCCGTAAGATAAAGCCGCAGCGGTTGGTTCATTAATAATACGCCGAACATTAAGTCCGGCAATCCGGCCGGCATCTTTAGTCGCCTGACGCTGGCTATCGTTAAAATAAGCCGGAACGGTAATCACCGCATCGGTTACTTTTTCTCCCAGATAGGCCTCGGCTGTTTCTTTCAGGTTCTGAAGAACTATCGCCGAGATTTCCGGCGGGGTATACTGTTTATTCTGGGCCTCTACTTTAACCATTTCTTCAGGCCCGCCGACGATTTTATAAGGAACAATTTTTTCTTCCTGCGCCACTTCCGAATGCCGGCGCCCCATAAATCTTTTAATGGAATAAACCGTATTTAACGGATTGGTAATGGCCTGCCGTTTGGCTAACCAGCCCACCAGCCGTTCGCCTTTATCGGTAAAAGCCACCACGGACGGCGTCAGCCGGGAACCTTCTGAATTGGTTATCACCGTAGTTTCACTTCCTTCACGAACCGCGACCACGGAAAACGTCGTTCCTAAATCAATCCCGATTATTTTACCCATACATCCTCCTAACTAATACTAAAATTTTAACTTATGTAACTGCCTTTATATATAGCAAAAAGTATGCCGGAATATAAAAATCCCGTTGATTAATATGCTGTAACAGAGTTTATATCTTGTTATTTATGAAGTTATAGCAAATAATATAGATTTTTATTTAATCTAACCTCTGCAAAATTTTTATTAATATGACATTTTGGCAGGAGGGGATGTCAGACGTTTTTACCTCGCGCTAACTTCCTATCCACATTACATTATATTACTATAGTATCAAAAAACTTTAAACATTTCAACAATTATCTTGCTTTTCGTTATCATTTACGTTAAACTATAAATAATATATTTTTATGGGGAGGGAATTATGAAACCGAGATTGATAAAAAGGAGTTTTTACTTAACCGGGTTATTATGGGGCATTAGTCTCTATTTGGGTTTCTGTCTTCTCGGCGGACCGGCGTTATTGCCGGCGCAGGATAATTCAAGCGGCCAAACCGAAAAATCTACTTCAGGACAAAAGGTCCAGATAAACGGAAAACATGGGTTGGAAATCACGATGCCCGAAAAATGGACCACCCGCCAGAAAGATTTTATTTTTTCCATTGAAGGCACGATCCTAGAGTTGCAAAAAGAATTGAACGTCGGCGGCGTCCTCGGTTTTCAGGAAAATGACGTTGGACTTGAACTTAAATTCTTTGCCGACGCTTTTATCTCCGGCGTTAAAAGCGCCTCGAATAATTTTGAAGAATTGGGCGAAAGCACATTAGCGTGGGGTGGGATTAGACGCGATTGCCGCGGAGAAGCGAACGACGCTGAAATCCATTACGCCGTTTGTTTTTTTCAGAAAAATCGCAAGGTCTATTTTCTCGCGGTCTGGACAGCCGAATCGGAATGGAACCAGTATAAAAATAACATCGCAAACATATTTAATAGCGTCACGTTTACGACTAACCCATGGAATATTGAACCACCGGACGAAATTTTAAATAATAAAAAAATACTGGACGTCGATCCGCTGATTGAGGAACCACCGATCGTCATAGAAGACAGCGATCACGTTGAAACACCATATGATGAAGATGAAAAACAGGCGATAATGACTGATGATGAAACCTACCGGAGTAACCGCTGGAAATTTGAAATCAACCTGCCGAAAGACTGGAAAATGACTATCCTTAAAGAAAACAAGACCGGTAAAGTAGCTGAATTTTATGACAAGAATGGTTCGATCGGCGGGTTGATTATGACTGAAAACTGGGAAGGTGATTGTGATGAGTATCTTGACAAAGTTCTGGACAATATAAAAAGCGAATTTGAAACTGAGGTAATTAATGAATCAGGCGGCCAGTCCGAAGCAACGCTAACTTATACGGCACTAATTGATAAAGTAAAACATCAATATTACAGCCGGGTGATTGATGTTTCCGGCGTAAAACTTCGTTTTACGGCTTGGACCAAGGCCAAATTTTACCAGAAATATCAAGATACCCTGGAAAAATACGCCCTGACGCTTAAAGGCTGGTAACGAATCCATTATCGGTGGCGCCAATCGCGCCTCTGTCAAGTATGCCTATGGAAACACTGGGTGATTTTGAATTATACGAAAACCAGTTAATCGGCAAAGGCGCCTGGGGAGATGTTTTCAAAGGCCGGCAGATATCGCTGGACCGCCCGGTCGCCATCAAAATTCTTAAAAAAGAATTAACGGCCGATGAAGAGTTTGTGAAACGATTCCGGCGCGAATCGTCCGTACTGGCAAAATTAGTGGACGAACATATCGTTCATGTTTATGCCGCCGGGGCGCGCCGCGATTCACATTACTTTGTAATGGA
>CAKKQI010000017.1 GCA_919901895.1 Candidatus Brocadiaceae bacterium
AAAGTTTGGTTTTCTTTCTCGCCTTGTTCCAGAACACTCTTTTTCGCATAATACTCATCCCAGAGCGTCGGCTCTTTAGCCCCGACGCTACGATCGGGACTCTCCGCTCCGCTTTCCGCCCAGAGATTAAACGTAGCATTTAAAACAACACCCAATAATATCATCATCAACCATAATTTTTTGCGCATAATACATCTCCGATGTTAATGATTACTCAAACTGTAGCGGCGACCCTATCGGTCGCTTTGATAATTGGCGGGGACAAGCCCCGCTGCTACAATAATTAGGATAGGATCTTAATATAATCACGACTTTGTTAATTTTCTACTGCGCTAAAATTACTTTTTTGTTTTCATTCCACCAGGCCGCCCACTTATTAGCATCCGGGCCAAAATCCTGGCCGGTGAGCTGATTCAAGGCGCGACCGATAACCGTCCGTTCCGTTTCGATCGTAATTTCAACATCCACCCGGATGACGTCAACGTCCAGGACGATTCCTTCATTAACCGTGGCTACAATCGGATCAACCATCGCGGAAGGCGGAACGGCGATGATGATGTCATAATCCTTGATGTAAGAAAACTGGTCGCCGATATAGATGTGGCCGCGGCCGAAGCCGGTGTAAGTCATAATTAATTTTTTGATTAAAACGCCGGCGGCTTTAGGTGAGCCGACCTGCTGGATTCCGGCGACCGCCCGGCTCCGGATTAAAGGCGATTCGTTGTCCAGATTCCGGATAAAAAAATTCTCGGCTCGGGCTGGTTTGAGTTGCTTGAGGGAATTGAGCGCCTCGGTTCGGATCTTCAGTGATTTGTCATAGAGAGTGGTATTGACTAAAGGATAAGCCGAACGCGGGTCAGTTATTTGTCCCAACTCACTGGTGGCATAGAGTTTCGCTTCTTGATGAGAACTATTTACTAATGTGTCAATAAAAGGTTTAACCTTACACTCCGGTTTGATGTTAGCCAGTTCGCCCAGAATCTTTTTTTTGTTTTCTTCGGTAATATTTTTTTGTTTGAATTTCTGGAGCAACTGGCTGGCGTGGTCCCGCTCTTTTT
>CAKKQI010000018.1 GCA_919901895.1 Candidatus Brocadiaceae bacterium
GTCGTCGCCTTAAGTCATCAAGTGGGAGATTGGATCGCAACTTTATGCAAATAACCAACAACAATTTAGAACAATTCATTAATAACCTGATTAAATCAGGCCGGCCAGTTGTCGCACCGGCGAAAGAAAACAATTTACCCCGCCTCTGGCGAGACAAACCAACCCTTCGACAGGCTCAGGGCGGTGAGGCTTCGGCAGGCTCAGCCCTTGAGTTTACCGAAAGGCGAAGCCGAACCGCTCAGGGCGGGGTGGGAATGACACAGGGCGAGAAATTATGATCCGTAAACTGATAGATTTATCCATTCAGCACCGCGGGATTGTTTTATTTGCCTCGGCCTTATTGGCCGTCTGGGGCGCCTGGGCGCTGGTCAATACACCGATTGACGCCATCCCGGACCTTTCCGATACGCAGGTTATTATTTATTCGCAGTGGAAGGGCCGCGACCCGGAAACCATTGAAAAACAGGTTACCTATCCCATCACGACCAAGATGCTTTCCATCCCCAACTCCAAAGTCGTGCGGGCTTTTTCCAATTACAGTTATTCGCTTATTTATATTATTTTTGAAGACGGTACGGATATTTATTGGGCGCGCAGCCGGGTCCTGGAATATCTTTCCACTATTGCCGGTCAACTGCCTGAGGGAGTTACCACCTCACTCGGTCCGGACGCCACCGGTGTCGGCTGGGTTTATCAATATACCTTAGAAGACACTTCCGGTAAATACGATCTGGGTGAATTACGCGCGATTCAGGATTGGTATATCCGTTATGCCCTGACGACCGTGCCGGACGTGGCCGAAGTGGCCAGTCTCGGCGGGTTTCCCAGGCAGTTTCAGGTGATTGTTGACCCGGCCAAACTTTTTTCGCTTGATATTTCGCTTGAGCATGTGATGGATGCGGTCAAAATGGGCAATAATGACATTGGCGGGGCAACGGTGGAGGTGGCCGAACGGGAAAAATTAGTCAAGGGCTCCGGCTATATCAAAACTATCGCCGACCTGGAGAATATTGTGATTGAAACCCGTAACGGCGTGCCGATTACCGTGCGCGAGGTGGCCAAGGCGGTGATTATCGGATCGGAGATGCGTCGGGGAATTGCTGAGAAAAACGGAACCGGCCAGGTGGTCGGCGGGATTGTCGTGATGCGCTTCGGTAAAAATGCCCGCGAGGTGATTGATAATGTAAAAAAGAAAATAGAAGAAATCTCAACCGGACTGCCGCCCGGCGTGGTAATAAAACCGGTTTATGACCGCTCGGCTTTGATTGACCGCAGTATCAAAACACTTTCCAACCAGTTAATAGAAATCCTCGGGATGATGGCGCTGATTTGTATTGTTTTCCTGTTTCACTTTCAGAGCGCCCTAGTTTCCTGGATTGCCCTGCCCATCGGGACGCTGATTGCTTTTATTATTATGTATTTTATGGGAGTTAATTCCAACATTATGTCTCTGGGCGGGCTTGCCATTGCCTTAGGTGATATGGCCGATGGCGCCATTTCGCTGGTGGAGAATCTCCATAAGAAGTTGGAAAAACATCGAGGAGCCCTGCAGGTCTCCAATGGAAACGTGACATCTTTTGATTCTAAGACACACTGGGAATTAGTGGCTGAGGCGGCCAAAGAGGTCGGGCCGGGTATCTTCGGCTCATTGCTGGTCCTGGTCGTTTCCTTCCTGCCTATTTTTGTCTTGAGTGAACAGGCCGGCCGTCTTTTTAAACCGCTGGCTTACACCAAGACTTTTGCTTTAGCCGGCGGATGCCTGATGACGATCACCTTAATTCCGGCTCTGATGGGCTATTTCGTACGCGGGAATATCACACCGGAAAAGAAAAATCCCGTCAACCGGTTTTTAATCGGCGCTTATTTACCCTTGCTTAAATTCTGCCTGAAATACCGCAAGACTACTTTGGCTCTGGCCGTGGTGGTGCTTTTTTCTATGTACATCCCGTGGCGTAAGATTGGCTCGGAATTTATGCCGCCGTTGGATGAGGGCGACATCCTTTATATGCCCACTTCATATCCGGGGATTTCGGTTACTGCCGCGTTAAGCGCTCTGCAGCGCCAGGACCAGATTATCCGGACTTTCCCTGAAGTCGCCGTGGTTTTCGGCAAGTCCGGCCGGGCGGAGACCGCCACCGACCCGGCACCGTTGGAGATGGTGGAAACGACTATTTCGCTTAAACCCAAAGACCAATGGCCCGAACGAAAAGTCAAGGAAGGTTATTTAAAAAAATATGCCAGGGTAAATATTATCAACGAGTTAAAAAATAAAGAACTGCTGAACGAATTATCCGGTAAACATCTTGATGGTGCGGCCGGCCAGCTGGAATTAATGTTAATCAAAGAGTTAAACCGGGAAATCCGCCTGAGAATTATTCAGGGAAGCGTTCGGGATAAATGGTTGGCCGGGATTCCGGAGCAGGCGATTTCCCTCCTGCGGGCGAATGTAACCGACTCGCTGAAAGATACCGATTTGACTTATCGCGTTGAGGTGTTGCAGGAGTTTATCAGGCAAAAATATGACCGTTCCGCTCACCGTATTTTTACTCCAGGGGTTAACTGGGAAACGGAAGAGATGGTTTTTCCCGATCAGTGGCTCAGCCGAAAAATAGCTGCAAATCTCAGCGGGTTGAACCGGCATCCGTTTTTTTCAGACAATCCGTTGCCGCTTGATGATTTGAGCGCCGAATATTTAGAACAAGCCAGAAAAAGTTTTACCTTTTCCGTTAAAGGCATCGTCAAGGAAATAAAACAACTTAACGAGCCGGCCCAAAAAGAATCAGTGTTATTGAATAAAATCCAATCGGCGACCTATTTAATGGTTACGGAAAATCTGGTTAATTTTTTGCGCGAAAAAGGGAAAATCCCGCTCGGGATTGACCCGGGGCAGATCCAATCGGCCGCCGGCGGGTTGGGCGCACCGGAGCAGATAAAAAATATTCCGCTGAGGCGTGTTCAGGATACAGAGGAGTTGATGAAGGACGAGATGGACGGCGAGATGAAATTTCCCGGCTTTGTCAATGCCTGGACGATGCCGATTAAGACCCGGATTGATATGCTTTCAACCGGCGTGAAAACACCTATGGCGATCAAAGTCTTTGGGCCTGATGTGAATACTATTCAGGACCTGGCTAAGAAGATTGAAATGATCCTGAAACGCGACCCGGGGACGCTCTCCGCCATCGCTCAGAAATATACCCAGGGATATATTAACTATGAGATTAAGCGCCAGGAATGCGCCCGGTACGGATTAAGCGTTGAAGAAGTTCAGAATGTCATTGAAACTGCTATCGGTGGGATGAATCTCTCCCAGACGGTGGAAGGACCTTACCGGTTCAGTATCAATATCCGTTATCCTCGTGAGTTGCGGGAGAATCTGGAAGAACTTAAACGCGTGCTGGTTTACACGCCGACGGGACTGCATATTCCTATTATCACGGTCGCGGATATTGTTTTCAAGGAAGGCCCTTCTCAGGTCTTTACCGAAAAGGCCACGCCGGTTAGTATTGTCTATGTTGACCTGAAGAAGGGTCAGGATATCGGTTCTTATGTGGCCCGAACTAGAAAACTCCTTCAGAAAGAAATCACCATGCCTTCAGGTTGTTATTACTCCTTCAGCGGACAATATGAATATATGGAATCGCTGAACAAACGGTTGAGATTCATTGTTCCTTTGACGCTCGTTCTGGTATTTATTATTGTTTATTTTACAGTCGGTAGTTTTCTAATGACGATGATTTTATTAATTACCCTGCCTTTTTCCCTGGTGGGTGGGTTATGGTATATGTATCTGATGGATTTTAATTTTAGTCTGGCGGTAGTTTCCGGTTTTATTGTCCTGGCCGGATTTGCCTCGCAAACTGCGATTATTATGCATGTTTATTTAGATTTGGCGATGGATGAGCACCTTAAGAGCGGAGCGAAAATTACCAAAGGGTTAATTCATGAGGCGATGATTGAAGGAGCGGCAATGAGGGTGCGGCCTAAAATAATGAGCGTCGCGACCTCTTTCTTCGGGCTATTGCCGCTGCTCTGGGCATCCGCGGCCGAAGGCGGTCCTCTTCTGCGAATGGCCGTGCCTTTGATGGGCGGATTAGTGACCTCGGTTATCCATACTCTCCTTTTAATCCCTTTGTATTATGCTATTTATCTTGAAATAAAATACAAAGCCGAATGAAGTTTCAATTAGACGCACCGCTCGTTTTGGGGTACATTTGTAGGCACGGTTTTAACCGTGCATAAAATAGATGGCACGAATAAATTCGTGCCTACCGTCCCCAAAACAAGCAATACACTTTTTCAATTTATTAGACATTGTCTAAAATAATGATAAATTAAGATTTGTCGGAACCTTGTGATTAATGTCTCTTATGTCATTCCTGTAAAAACAGGAATCCATTTCACCTCGGGTGAATAAATACGCCTGGATTCCCACTTTTGTGGGAATGACAGATGGCGAGAGAAAGTGTTTCAACCGAACCATAACGGCAGTATTTTATTATGCTTAAACATCTTTTATGGCTGATGATGGCTTTTGCCTTAGTCGGCCAACAGGCATTGTTAAAGATATTAGGTGTGCCTCTTGGGCCGGGTTGGGATGCCTTGGTGCCGGGTCTGGCGATTTTCGGGGCGGCCTTTATTCTTTCCTGGGCGGCCGAGTTAGCCCAGAAAGAAATCCCGCAGACATTAGCCCTGGCTTTCCTGGCTTTAGTGGCCGTTTTAACGGAATACGCCGTGGTTTTGCATCTGGCCTGGAGCGCCGCGAGTAATCCGGAAGACCTGCCGCTGGCCTG
>CAKKQI010000019.1 GCA_919901895.1 Candidatus Brocadiaceae bacterium
GAACTGAAAAAAGAAAACCTGGAAGCGCTGGAAAAAGGCTGCGCCAATCTGGAAAAACATATAGAAAATATGCTAATGCACGGAGTGCCGGTGGTGGTCGCGGTAAACCGGTTTACCACGGATACGGAAAAAGAAATTGAATTAATCCGTAAAATTGCCCGGAAAGCCGGGGCCGAAGATGCCGTGCCCAGCGATGTCTGGGCCAATGGCGGCGCCGGCGGAGCCGACCTGGCTCAGGCCGTGGTTAAAGCCGCCGAAAAACCATCTCAGTTTAAACACCTTTACGAACTGGATTGGTCCATTAAGAAAAAGATTGAAACGATCGCCACCAAAATTTACGGCGCTAAAGACGTGCGTTATGAACCGCTGGCTAACCGCAAGATTAAACTCTACACCGAACTCGGCTATGACAAGATGCCGCTTTGTATGGCTAAAACCCATTTATCTCTTTCGCACGACCCGGAACTGAAAAACCGGCCGACCGGATTTACTTTACCGATTCGTGATGTTCGCGCCTCGGTCGGCGCCGGGTTCCTGTACCCGCTCTGCGGCGAAATGCGCACGATGCCCGGTCTGCCGTCCGAACCGGTCGGCACGCATTATGACCTGGACAAAGACGGAAAAGTGCTGGGGTTGTTTTAAGCATAGCGTAATAAATATGCATGAAAATAATCTTTAAGGTCTTCGGCGGATTTTTGGTGGTTATCGGTGCGGGGATTATATTGTGGGCTATGGTCGCCGCTTTCGCCGGTATCTTTAGCGTCCATCTTGGTTTTAACGGACGACTCCAAGGACCGGTTCTTTTAGGAACCTTTATCCTCATAGCCGGATTAGCTACTTCTTCTCTCGTCAAACGGGATAAAAATAAACATCCTGAACCGCCGCCGGCAGACAATATCCAAAGTTAATCTAATCAAGACTGAACTCTTGAGTTACCAAAGACACTGAAGAGTTTTCAACAAAGCATGACACGCTCTAAAAATATTATACCCGTTATCAAAAGAGAGCGAGAAAGTTATTTCCGCTCTCTTTTTTTTTGCTTGATTAATATTTTTTTAAGGTTATACTGATATACATAACGCTAAAAAACGGAATGATTAATTATGGTCAAGAAAATTTTAGGTGATTTTGAACTATTCCAGGACAAATTAATCGGTAAAGGGACCTGGGGCGATGTCTATCATGGACGCCAATTTTCCTTAAACCGTCCCGTGGCAATCAAAGTTCTCAAGACAGAACTCACTACGAATAAAGAATTCGTAAAACGATTTCGGAGAGAATCAGAGATTCTGGCTAATATCAATGATGAGCATATTGTTCAGGTTTACTCGGCTGGCGAAAGCAACGAATCATATTATTTTGTGATGGAATACCTACACGGTCAAACTTTGAATAAATTTATAGAAAGAGGCCATAAATTTACTGTAAATGAAGTGGTTTTCATTACCAACGCTGTTGCCCATGCCTTAAAAATCGCCTGGGAATCACCGGCTAAAATTGTCCATCGGGATATTAAACCATCCAATATTATGGTTTGTTACCAGGCTTCTACCGTTGTTCCTATTGCCGATCAAGATAAAATGGAAAAAGATGCCGACTTACCAATCGATATTCTTCAGAGTAGGATTAAAGTAATGGATTATGGCTTGGCTAAATTCACAGAAAACATTAAAGATTCTACAATGTCAGGAATGATTGTGGGCACACCAAAATATATCTCACCGGAACAGGCCCTGGGTCATCCGGCCGATATCCGCTCTGATATTTACTCGATGGGATTGATTATGTATGAACTGACTACCGGCACGCTTCCGTTTAAGGCGGAGACAGCGATGAGCGTTCTCCGTCGCCATATCAATGAAGAACCGATTCAACCTTCTTTTTATCAACCGAATATCCTTCCGGCATTGCAAGCGATTATTATGAAATGTGTTCA
>CAKKQI010000020.1 GCA_919901895.1 Candidatus Brocadiaceae bacterium
CATAATTCCTGCTGGTGTTTTTTAAGCAAGTCGGTATTTTTCTTGCCGGATTGCAGAGACTCCAGTTCTTTCTGAATAAAATTAAATCGCTCATCAATATCTTTTAACTTGTCCATCATCGGCTTGATTTTTTTGGTCTGGATATTCAGTTCTTCCAAAACATCAACCGCTTTAGATTGACGGTTTTTGATGCGCTGAATAATTTTTTGCCGCTGCCTATCGGAAATATGGTTATCCGCAAAACTTTTATACTCTTCCTGATTCAAGACATAAAAGCGCTTTAAGCGATTAATTATTTTCGGCAAACGCGCCAGAATATTGGACTTAGAAAGATCAATCACGGCATCCGAACGGAACGTCCGGTCCACGGCTAAATCGCCGTTTCTAATATCTTCCAAGATTTTAATGGCTTCCTCAACCGCGATGGGCGATTCAAAGACCTTTTCGCGAAATCTTTTGCGGGTAACTTCAATTTTTTTAGCCAGGACCAGTTCTTCCGCGCGGGAAAGCAAAGGTATTTCACCCATCTGGGTTAAATACATCCGGATCGGGTCGTCAATCCGCTCCGACCCCAGGTCCTTGGTATCTTTTTCGGTCTCGACCACCCGGACTTCATCGGGTTCGCTTTCTAAAGTTTCCGCCTCACCCGATTCCCGTTCAGAAACCGGCCCCTCATCCACCAGTTCAATACCCAGTTCTTCAAGAGAAAGCAATAAACTGTCCAGTTTCTCCGGTGAAATCATATCCTGGGGCAGAATTTTATTAATCGCGTCGTAAGTTAAAGATCCTTTTTTTTTGCCTTCCTCAATCAACTCTTTTAACTCGTTGTCTAATTTTTTGGGTTTCATCCCGGTC
Organism: Candidatus Brocadiaceae bacterium; assembly: GCA_919901895.1. Lineage (GTDB taxonomy): Bacteria > Planctomycetota > MHYJ01 > JACQXL01 > CAKKQI01 > CAKKQI01. The sequence goes on from CAKKQI010000020.1 coordinate 856, forward strand.
ACCTTTTTGAAATGGTTCGGCTTGGCTCACCATCACGAGCCGGCCGAGAGATGGTTAATGATTTTTGCAATTCCTGGAATTGCAACAGCAAGGCATCAATTTCTTTTTTATCGCCTTTTGTTTGCGCTTCCTTTAATTTTTGTTTCAACGACGTATCAATGATAAAACGGCTGCGTTTTTGTTCCAGATAATGGAAACAATCATTCAGGTATCTTTTCGCCTCGTTAATGTTTTTACCACTAATGCGTTCAGTTAATTGAACAACCCAATCGGACAGAGCCGGCTCAGCCGCGACAAACGATAACAATGTTTTCAGGGAAACCTCACCGTACCGTTCGTAAATCTTAAAAATATAGCCGGCCGCTTTCCCGGATTCCGGTGTCGGGAAATCCTGCGGTAATAACGTATTTTGCACTTCGGAAACAAGACTGTTATACTCCAGCATTATTTCTATAATATTTTCACCCGCTTTAATATCTTTTAAAGGAACGGCGGACAACCTGGCCAGCGAACCGGCCGATGGCTCCGGGCGAATCGTCCGGCCGGACGGCCCGGCGCCAGCCAGCCGGGATAATTCGTTTAGCCTGGCCCGCAAAACTGATTCTTTAATTTTCAGATCCTCGGATATTTTTTTAACCTGCAGGTTTTTTTTCAAAACATTGGGAATAGCGTTAATACTTTTTAACAGTTCATCCGCGGCTTTAGTTTTGCCCTCTAAAGTGGTTAAATCATATTTAGTTCTCGCTAAATCAATCCGGTAATCAAAAAGGTCCCTAGCCTGTTCAACGCATTGCTTAAATACTTCAGGTCCTTTTTGAACCAGACAGTCGTAAGGATCAAGCCCTTGAGGCAGTTGAGCAATTGCCAGTTCCACCTCTTCAGCCAGAAACATATCCAGGGTTCGGGCTGAAGCTAGTTCGCCCGCGGTATCGGCATCGTAAACAACAATAACTTTATTGACAAAACGCCTGATGGCCTTAATGTGATTAGTAGTTAAAGCGGTTCCCAGCGTGGCGACCACCCATTCAAACCCATGCTGGTGGGCCATCATCACATCGGTATAGCCCTCAACAATCCAGAGTTCTCCTTTTTTAGCAGCTAAATCTTTGGCAAAATTTAATCCGTAAAGACTCTTACCTTTATTAAAAAGTTCGCTTTCCGGAGAATTAAGATAAACCGGACCGGTTTCACTGAAAGATTCCCCGCCTTTGGCTGAGCCATCTGAAAGAACCCGGCCGCCGAACCCGACCACCCGGTCACGGGTATTAAAAATAGGAAACATCAGCCGCCCACGGAAACGGTCATACCAGCGGTTTTGACGCTGGGAACAAATGATTAATCCTAATTCAGATAAATAATCCTCGCTGATTTTATTCTGGCGGGCATAAGATAATAAACTATCCCAAGCCGGAGAAGTATAACCCAGTAAAAACCGTCCGATGGTTCCCTGGGTAAAACCGCGTTTTTGCAAATAAGCCCGACCCGGTTCGCCTTCTTTTGAACCAATCAGTTGCCGGTGATAAAAATCCGCGACCTGCCGGTTAGTTTTTAATAATTCCGCCCGTTTATCGCGTGAATATTGCCCCGCCGGTTCGTCAAATTTTAACCTGATACCGCTTCGCTCAGCCAACATCTGGACGGCTTCAGGAAACTCGACCTTCTCAAAAGCCATTAAAAAACTAAAAATATTTCCGCCCTTATGACAACCAAAACAGTGGTAGATTTGTTTATCCGGACTAACGGTAAAAGATGGGGTTTTCTCGTCGTGAAACGGACAGAGTGCCTTATAATTTGCCCCGGTTTTTTTAAGCGGAAT
>CAKKQI010000021.1 GCA_919901895.1 Candidatus Brocadiaceae bacterium
GATGCGCGCCACGGCCCAGGACCCTCTGGTTGCTTCGTTAATGGGTATTGACACCAACCGGATCATCAGCCTGACTTTTGTTATCGGCGGGTTCCTGGCCGGTTCAGCCGGATTAATCAGCGGATTATATTTTAATCGGGTTGAATTCACTATGGGTTATACCGCCGGTTTAAAGGCATTCACCGCCGCGGTCCTGGGCGGCATCGGAAATATTCCCGGCGCCATGCTGGGCGGATTGCTTCTGGGCATCTGTTCGGTTTTCAGCGACCAGTTTCTTTCCGCCCAGTGGACCAATGCCGTGGTTTTCGGCATCCTGATTCTTATCCTTATTTTTAGACCGGCCGGATTGCTCGGTAAAACAGTTAAAGAAAAAGTGTAAATGAAAAAAACAGGTTTTTTAGTAATTATTATTTTAGCCGTTTTTCCCTTAATTGACCGGCTGGTTCATTTTAATATTGCCGGTGACCTGCCGCCCATATTTATCTTCGGTCTGCTGGCGCTCGGCTTGAATATTATCGTGGGGTTTACCGGATTGCTTAATATCGGGACGGCCGCCTTCTTTGCCATCGGAGTTTATGCCGCCGGCATTCTTACTTCGCCTCTTTATCCATTCCAGATTGGTTTCTGGAAGGCATTTCTGATTGTTCCGGTTATCACCGCTCTGGCCGGACTGGTGCTTGGTTCACCCACGCTCCGGCTGAAAGGCGATTATCTGGCAATTGTTACCCTGGGTTTTGGAGAAATGATTCAGGTCGTTTTAAAAAACCTGGAACCAATTACGATGGGAACCAAAGGGATTAATCCTGTGCCGGTTCCGCACCTTTTTGGAAAAGAGTTTTTTTCTGAGGAAATATTTTTCTGGTATTATTTCACCTTAATAATCCTGGGCGGCTGCACTTTCATCTGCCGTAACCTGGAACGTTCCTGGTTAGGGCAGGCCTGGGTAGCGGTCCGGGAAGACGAACTGGCCGCACTCTGTATGGGGATTAATACCACCAGATATAAACTTCTGGCTTTTGCGATCGGCGCGTTTTTTTCCGGACTGGCCGGTGTTCTTTATGCCAGTTATCTTCAATCAACGGCCGAACCGGGAAATTATGATTTTGCGGTTTCCATAATGATTCTCTGCATGGTCTTGATTGGCGGCATCGGCAACATCTACGGTGTTTTATTAGGAACAGGTTTATTGATGGTGTTTGACCGGATTATCGCGCCGCTTCTTACTAAAGAATTATCCGCTCTTTTAGGCGGTCCGGAAAATATTTTGCTTAATTTTAATAATTGGCGTTGGCTGATTTTCGGGCTGGTGCTGGTTCTGATGATGCGCTGGCGGCCTGAAGGTCTTTTGCCCTCGCGCCGTTTTAAAGCCGAACTACATCGCTGAACCACTGATGGTTCGGCGCCGTAAACCCAACGTGGTTTACGGCCATTAATTTATGAAGCCGCTTTTAGAGTTAAAGAATGTCACGGTCTGTTTCGGCGGCCTCACCGCCGTAAATAAAGTCTGCTTTCTCCTGCGGGCCGGTGAGATATTTTCGCTGATTGGACCTAACGGCGCCGGTAAAACCACGGTTTTTAACGCGTTGACCGGTATCAATGAAACTACTCAGGGAGAAATTACCTTTAACGGAAAAAATTTGGCCCGGATTTTTTCTACGAAAACATTGACAGAATGGTTGTTAGTTGGATTAATTACCGGTCTGGGAGCAGCGCTGGTCGCCCATGGAGTCGGAATTTTCCAGGTAATCACCAGCGGTTATGTTTACGGACAACCGTTTGCCTGGCCGAATGCTTTCGGCCGACTTTATGGCTTCGGCTCACAAAATATTTTTTCTCTGGTTATCAGTTGGCTAGTGGGCGCCTCACTGGGTTGGCTGGCTGCTTTCAGTCTGTGGTATCAGAACAAGCGGCCGCCTGACCAGATTGTTTCATCCGGCATCGCCCGGACTTTCCAGAATATCCGGCTGTTTCCAGAGATGACCGTTTTAGAAAATGTTCTCGTTGGGATGCATCAGCGACTGAAGACATCTTTATGGAAAAATGTTTTACGGCTATCCGGATTGGCGGGCCCGGATAAGGAATTGCAGAATAAAGCGCTGGGTCTTCTTACTTTTGTCGGGCTGGCTGATAAATCCAACCGGATTGCCCGAACCCTGGCTTATGGCGAACAGCGGCGACTGGAGATTGTTCGGGCCCTGGCGACCGAACCAACCCTTCTGCTTCTGGATGAACCGGCCGCCGGGATGAACCCCCAGGAAACAAGCGAATTAATGAAACTGATTCGGAAAATCAGGGATTCTAATATTACGATTCTTTTGATTGAACACGATATGAAATTGGTAATGGGTGTTTGTGAACGCATT
>CAKKQI010000022.1 GCA_919901895.1 Candidatus Brocadiaceae bacterium
ATTGCTCTCATTTGTGAATATCTGTGTTTAAATATTTAAACCATCCCCGGATAAAACCGAGGTGATTAAATAATTCAAATATTAAACGAATCGGCCTTAGCGTAATCAAGTTAATTATAAATTTAAGGAATAAAGTAATTATCCGGTATATCAATGAACCAAAGGAAGTCTTAATCCGGTAAAACCCAAGAACAACCGGGTAGCCGAACATTTCCGGGTGATTCTGCAGGGCATAGGCCGCACCGACGCCGTGATGAAAGCAGGCCTTAATAATTTTTTTAAGTTTTTTGGGCGGGATATGATACACCCAGGCCTGCGGAACCAATACCACCCGGTAACCGGCCTGATGCAATCTCTGGCGCAGGTCATTATCAGTTCCGGTAATCAAATCATCGCTTTCCCAGCCAACTTCTTTATAAACTTTAGCCGGTAAGGCGCAGCAGGTATGCTGAGCCAGATCGGAATCGGTAATTTGCTCTACCATCGGCGCTTCAAAAGTAGGTCTTAATTTCGCCCAGCGGCGCTGCAGCCAATCGGCTTGCGGCGGGACCAGAATAGCAGATCCGGTCATACCGATGCGCCCATCGGATTCAAAAGGTTTAATCAGATTTTCAATCACCTGCTCAGTTCCCAGAACTGCGTCATCGTCCATAAAAACCAGGATTTCACCCTGCGCTTTTTTGACGCCCTCGTTCCGCGCCCGGCCGTTCGGAGAGATACCCGTAATGACAATAACTTCATAGTCCTTAAAACTCTGTTTTTTCAAGTCATCCAATAATTTTGACAGATTGCCGCCGCGCGCACCGTCAAAAGACGGAATAATCACGGAAACTTCAGGAATCATATCCATCTTATTTCCTCATCATCAGAATATGCTCCCAGCAAAACCAACGGCTCAACGGCAGATAATCAAGCAACGTATCAATCCAGAGAATAACGCCAAACCAAAAAGGATGCCGGTCGAAAAAGTCGCCCCCGAAAAATAAATTAGTCCGTTTAATCTGCATCACCTTAAGGCCGGCGGCCCGGCATAATTTTATCCATTCAGCCGTACTTTTCTCGGAGATATGACCGTAGCCAACTGCCGGCGATAATTGCGGCAAATTTGCTCCGGAAAAAAATTGTTTGGTTATTTTTATGATTTCTGCAATATCAATAAATGAACAGCCACCGTTCTTCTTAACCTTTTTTTTCAGAGCCCTTAAATACTGTTCCAGGCGAGTGGTAAAACTGTAATTATCAGGGGTGGTCATAATAATTAAGCCGTTTGGCTTGGTAACCTTCTTAATATTTTCAAGCGCCGTTTCCGGGAACTTCAAATGCTCCAGCGTCTCCAAACAAATCACCACATCATACTTATTTTCAATCCCATCGGCAAATTTAGTTTTTTCTATATCAGCCACCCTGAAATTAAAATTAGTATTATTTTGCGAGACGACCCGTTTGGCGGCTGTTTCGATTGAGCCGGCAGAAAGGTCCGCCCCATCAAAAAAAAGGCGGTATTTACCGCCGAAATATTCGTTCAACCAGAAAAGATATTCGCCGTTGCCGCAACCGGCATCTAAAATATGCCAATCTTCTTTTTTTCGACAAAATTCTTTTTCCATCATCCGGAAAACCAATTTTCGTTTTTTCCATAACGCGTAAATATGCGAATAGGAAAGCCGCCACTCGCTTTGAAGATAGTTGATGTATAATTTATCATTCATGTTTAACTCGTCACTCATAACTCATCACTCATAATTTCTTATATAATTCTTCCATCTTTTTAATATATTCCTGAATAGAAAATTTTTCAATAACTTTTTTCCGGGCGGCCTCTCCCAATTGTTTCCGGAGTTCCGGATTTTCTATCAGCCGGATAATCGCCCGGGCAAACGCCTGGTGGTTCCG
>CAKKQI010000023.1 GCA_919901895.1 Candidatus Brocadiaceae bacterium
CCAACACTTTCTTGAAAAATACGCCGGTAAACATACTTTATCCAGCGTTCCGAATTCCACATTCCGCATTCTGAGCAACTATCCCTGGCCGGGGAATGTGCGGGAACTGGAGAATGAAATCAAGCGTATCTGCGTGTTATATCCAAACGCAAAAACAATTGACGAATCAATACTTACGGAATCTATCAAGAATTATCAAGGAGGCCCAATAGAATTGGGGGTTAGCGGAGAGACCGGCTTATCATTTAAAGAGCAGATGAAAATTCGCGAGCGAATCATTATTCAAGAGGCGTTTAAAAAATGTAATTATAATATGGTGGAGACTGCGCGCTATCTTGAATATGCCCGCTCGGCTTTGTATAAAAAAATCAAAGAACTTAAAATAGACTTGCTGGCCCATAGCAAATAGGAATTAATTAATTCTGGTAGACAACGATGTTTATCATCGTTGATTCATTCTTCAATCCTCAAATCAAGACACCCTGTCCTCATTTACGGACACCATTCAGAAAAAAACACAGACCCTCTCTACGACTTGCTGTCGTAACTTCTTTTTTAACAAGCAGTTAAGAAAATTATCTTATTTGTTGATTTTAGCTAACTCTGGCACTCTATTTGCTCTATATAATAAGGTAGCGACGAGGCTTGTCCTAGCTTTCTTAAGGCGACCGCAAGGGTCGCAGCTACAATATGTGAAAAGGAGCCAATAAAATGAAAATTCATAATCACTGTAATCACTCTGAATCACTGAAATCTATAACGGGCTCGGCCCTAATGATTACCGCGGTCGTGGTAATGACGATGGTGGTAATCAGCGGCGTATTACTGAATGATGTAGTTATCCATACCAAACTGGTTGACAATTATGAAAATAATTATTTATTGCGTTATGCGGCTGATGCCGGACTGGAACAGATGAAATACCAGGCCAAAACCAGCGCCTATAGCGGCACCAGGAATATCTGGTTGATGAGTAATTCTTCCACGGCCGGCACGTTAGCGATCAATGACTTGATGATTAACAATATCCCGGTGGATATCACGCTTTATGATTTAACCAACGGTTGGTACCGGGCGGTTTCAACGGCGACCAAGAATTATAACTCTTATCGGGTGGCGGTGGATATTAGGGAGTCGGTGGTAAATAGTTTATTCAAATATGCCTACGCTTCCACCAGTGGTGTTAATGGCGGAGAGATGAATCTCAGTCTTGATAGTTTTGCCGATGTCATTCATGGAGACGTTCATACGAACGGCCGGATGGTTTTTGGTGGAAAATATTCATGGCCGTCGCCTGGGGGTATATCGCGGTATGGAATACCGGTATATGGTAATGTTACGGCGGTAAACGGGGTGGGGACTTGGATTGCTGGTAGGGAGGACTCCGCCTGGGCTGAAGGCGATTTAGTGGGCGGGTCGGTTTCGGGCACCATCAATAACGCGGCCAGCCCGGTTGCTTTTCCGAATACCAATAATCAGATTGCGGCTAACCTGCAATCTCTGGCCGATGATTATCCGAATTATTTTATTCACTGGAGCAATCCATTATACGCGCCTTACGGCGATGACACCGGCGGCGACGGGATGCCTTTTAATCTTCAGATTACCCTGCTGAAGACCCAGATAGAGATAAAATTTATGAGCCAGCTTAGTCCGGGATCTGTCCTGCATACCGCAACGTTACCGTTACCGGATCATAAACTTCTTTGGCTTGACGGCGGAGCCGGCGTTAAAGGCGATATTAACGGTCGTTTGACCATCGCGGCTACTACTGGAATAGATATCAATGGTAATATTCGTTATGTTGATGGTAATGACGACAATGGTGACGGTCTGCCTGACCCGGCTTATGTGCTGAAGAAAAACGGCGCGGTGGTTGATCCGGCTTCAACCGGCGCCGATTCCTGGACTGCGGTTAATGGTTATACTTATGAAGTCAACCCGGACTATAATCCGGCGGTTCCATCCAACCTGACCCTTCAAGGTGGAGTTGGGATGGGTTTGAGTGGTGATGCCACGATGATGCCGTATAATCTGGAAGTCCACGCCACGACCCTTTCCTGGTACTGGCAGTGCGGCTATGGTCCGAATATGAATAAAGGCAATTTCCGGATGGTCGGTTCGGTCGTGCCGGTAGCCGGACGAAATGACGCCGAGGCCCTTCATCATTACCGGCTTTCCAGCGAGACGATTCACGACCCGAACCTTCTGACCAATGCGCCGGAATGGTATCCGACCGGCACTTCCAGCAACGTTCCCGCCTATTTCGCCTGGCGGAGATATTAAACACGTCCGCCAAAGGACGGATCAGTCCTCTGGCTGAAAACCCCGAAACAGTGAAACTCCGAAAATACGAAAAATAATAAAACACTAAGAATACAAATTTTCGTTATTTCTAAATCTCGTACTTTCGGGCCTTCGTGTTGCGAAATACCCCGCCCCGCCTTGGCTGGGCGAGGCTCGCCCTGATGGGCGGCGACCTTTCGGGATTAAGAATCACTAATAAAAAGAATTGAGAGCACGAATTTACACGAATAAATCCTGCTAATTATTCTACACAAACAACAAATCAGTCTTGATTGTAAAAGACTGAATCAACTCGTTTTTTATAACAAACTGATTATCTTGACTTTTTAGGTTTACTTAATTAATATTATTTAATCAGTTTTGGATATAAGATAATTTTATTAAATCGGAGAGATTATGAGTAAAAAGATAGTTTTAATCGGCGCGGGCAGCGCCCAGTTCGGACTGGGCACCGTGGCTGATATTTTAGCCAGTCAGGTTCTGAAAGGCATTACTATCTGCCTGCATGATATTAATCCGGTCGCCTTAAAAACAATGGAACAGGTGACCCGCGGCGTGATTGAAGGCCGGAAACTGCCTTACCGTCTGATGGCCACGACGGCACGTCCGGAGGCCCTGAAAGGCGCTGATTTCTGCATTATTTCTATTGAAGTGGGCAGCCGTTTTGACTTATGGGAACAGGATTGGCAGATTCCACTGGAATACGGCAGCCGGCAAATCTACGGGGAAAACGGCGGTCCCGGCGGTTTATTTCACGCGCTCAGAATTATTCCGCCGGTGATTGAAATCTGCCGCGATATTGCCCGCATCTGTCCTGACGCTTACGTTTTCAATTTCAGTAATCCGATGAGCCGGATTTGCCTGGCGGTCAAACGGGCGTTTCCGGATTTAAAATTTACCGGCCTGTGCCACGAAATCGGTTCGATGCCGCACCATCTGCCCAAGTTACTGAAGATGCCTTTTTCTAAATTATCAATCAAAGCCGGCGGGTTAAACCATTTCAGCGTTCTTTTGGATGCCCGGACACGCTCCGGCCAGGATGTTTATCCGGTTATTAGGCAAAAATGGCTGAAATATATCCAGGGCCGTCCGGAGCGTTCGCTGGTCAACTCGATATTCCGAATATACGGCTATCTGCCGATTACTACGGACAGTCATTTCGGCGAATATATCGGCTGGGCCTCTGAAATCGCCGACCATAAAGGCATCAGCGCTTTTTACCGGAGGTATAAAAAGGAGTGTTTTGCCCAGATTAAACGAATGAATGATATCGCCTTAGGGAAATCTAAAGAAAAATGGTGGAAAGAGCCGACCGGCGAAAGAATCATTCCTATTATTGAAGGAATTATTAAAAATTCCGGTCATTACGAACTGGCGGTCAATATTCCCAATCAAGGGTTGATTGATAACCTGCCCGAAGATCTGGTGGTGGAAGTGCCGGCGACTATTCATAAAAACGGGGTCCGGGGAGTAAAACTTGGTCCGTTGCCTAAGGGAATAGCGAGTTTGTTAAATCACGAAGCATCGGTTCAGGATTTGACGGTCCAGGCGGCGCTGACTAAATCGCGTCATCTGGCCCTTGAGGCATTGCTGGCCGACCCGAACGGCTGTACTTTCAAGAATGCTTCCGGATTACTTGACCGGATGATTAAACTCCAGCCGAAATATTTGGGGTATCTTGAGTAGCCCGAATAAATTCGCGCCTACAAGCTACCACTACATTGGGTTGCCTGAATAAATTCGTTAGAAATTGTAGGCACGGTTTTAACCGTGCCTCTTATCTATTGTTTCAATTTTTCCTTGATTTCTTCTCGTACTTCAGGCGGCAATTTTAATTCTTTTTGAAGGACCAGACCATCCAGTTCCAACGCCCGTTGGTATAATTCTTTTGCTTCAACTTGTCCTGCCCCGGTTTGTAAGCCACTATTTAATTGTTGATTTTCAATCGCCCGGGCCAGACGGTAGGCATTAACCGGCCTGGTGGGATATAAACGATAAGCTTTGCGGAACGAATGTAAACTTTGGCCCAGTGACGATTGTTTTAACTTCTGTCCGCCAGAGGACGGATTAGCCTTAGGCTGAATGTCGGCTGTCGGCGTTAGCGAAGGTTGGGTGGCTAACCAACTATTGATAATTCCGGCGTGGTCTTCATAAAACACGCCCCGGCCGGATTGCAGAGCCGAACTCAACGGTCTTAATTCAATTGCCCGGTCAATATGTTTTAAACAAATCTGGAATGTTTCATCCAATAATTTTATACCGGGGTTTTTCGGGACCTGATTTGTTTTAATCATTTTTTCATAAGCGTGATGTTCCAAGGGGAGGCAGAGATTACTATGGTAAAACCAGGCCAGGATTTCCCAGGGGGCGGCATCGGTCGGGTTAAGTTCTTTAGCCCGCTCCAAATCACGGTATCCTTCCTGGATTTTTGCGGCCGAAGAAGCGTGTATTTTATCCCGGCCAGCCATTAATAATTGATGCGCTTCCATCAATTTCGGAATAATAACCAACCCGCCGACCGCCAGTAACAGAAATAAGAGGATGATAAAAAACCGGAGAAACAAAGTGTTTTTTATTTTTAAAGTGCGATATTCGGTTCCGCCTCCTCGGCGGACAGGTAACGGGTCCCCGATGGCGATCGGGGATAAGTGCGTTAAGGCCATCAGGCATCCGCCCAATAACCACGCGCTTTGGGAGATGACCGGACTATACCAGTCAAAATCAACCGCGCTATGAATAAATAGTCCGGCTAATCCGGCTATAATACCGCAACGTAAATATTTGGTGTTGATAACAGGAATAGAGTCTTGATTGATTAAAAAAAATCCCATCCAGAGGATGAAAAATATCAGGGCGGCCAGCCAGGGCAATTCATCCGTTAACTGGAAAGTACCGGCTAAAAGTTGTGAGATTAAAAACGCCAAAGCCGCGCCGATGATAAATGTCCGGGAAAGAGACCTTGGGTTGATTTTTTCTGATATGGGCGAAGCCGTAGTTTCGTTTTGTTTTAAAGAAGCCGTCGGGTTTAAGATGGTTCGGATTGGTTTTAACAGGATAATGAACCATGAACCCAAAAACGCGATGATTCCGAAAATACCAAGTTCGGCCCAGATTTGTAGAAAATCATTATGGGCCTTGCTGGTTTCTCCGGCGACGGCATCCTTGAACTGAAGGTAATGGCTGCCGAAGTTATCCAGTCCAACGCCGAACCACAGGTTTTCCTTAATAATTTGCCAGGCGCCCTGCCAGTAATTAAAACGGATCTGGAGCGAAGATAAAAAATCACTTCCGCCCCAGGCGGGACAGTCCGGCGCGGCTTGAAGTGATATTTTCCCTGATAAAGCCAGCAAAAAAACAAGAAAAATACCGAAAAAAATAATGAATAATACGGAGCCGGAAATAATCCGGTAAAATTTAGTTAAACGACTCCAGCCGGCCAATAATCCGAAAATCAGCAGCGACATTATGAAAGCGACCCAGGCCCCTTTGGCGCCGGTGGCATAAATAATAAAAGCCATCACCAATAAAAAAATGATGTTCAAAACTAAAGCGAATCTATTTTTTTCTAAAGAAAAACTCGGCAGTAATCCCAGCCAGACCGGCCAGAGTAGAACCAGCCAGCCGGCTAAACTATTTTGGTAAATAAAAGTCGCAAAGGGTTCGTTAGCGTTAAGCCGGTTGAAAAATTCGTTCATCAGTTCCGGCGGGAGAGAGGCAATCAGGTCCGGATTCCGGGCCAGAAATTCTTTTAAGGTGTCCAGGTTATAATATTGATAAACCGCGTAAGCGGTAATGACTATTGCGGTCGAGATAAGACTTAATATGAAGAAATGAATCACGGTGTTTTTTTTGCTTTCATCAACCAGCCCCGATTTCATCGGGGCCAGGCCGATGATAAAAAAAAACAATATCAGGTCGGTTAACCAGTCGGCGCTGTAAGGCAGGGCGGCCAATTTATAAGAGGCGATTAAAGGTGAAGCCAGTGTCAGCAATCCGAAAATGATTATAAAAAAGGCGCCGCGGCCGGGGTGAATTATTTTTAATTCGTTCCGTCTGGCGTGGTTGGCTAACCATAAGAAAAAACCGCTCCAGATAAAAAGATTGATAAAAAGTCCGAAGCCTAACCCCACCTGGCTGCTGGGAATAAAAGGCCGAAGCGTGATACCCAGAATCACGAGAACTAAGGAGAGATTTTCCAGAAACGGAGTCAGCATTTTTTTGGGTTAATCCGCGGTATTCTTATTTTTCCGGCCGGCATTTTCCAGAAGCGTAATCAGCGCCAGAACCATCCGGACCGA
>CAKKQI010000024.1 GCA_919901895.1 Candidatus Brocadiaceae bacterium
GCGGCTGATTTTTTGCCTGAGTGCGTGGTTAAATTGCGGAACATTAATTCCGACCTCCTCGCATCTGTCGCCGGCAATTACGGATGGTCCACCGGAAATAGTGGCAATCGCAACGTTGTCATTTTTAGGTAATTGATGATGGTAAATAGATAAAATATAGAGAATATCAAAAAACTCTTCGCTATTTTCGGCGACCAGAACGCCGGCCTGTTTCATGGCTGATTTAAAAACCGTAAAATCACCGGCCAGAGAGCCGGTATGAGAAGAAGCGGCGCGTCTTCCGGCCTGGGTGCGGCCGCCTTTAAAAACCACAATCGGTTTTTTAGCCGATATTCGTCGGGCCAGATCTAAAAAACGCCGTCCCGCTTGGGGCGGGACTCCGCTGTCGCTGCGCCCGTCTTTTAACGTCTCGATAAAAAGTCCAATGACCTGCGTTGGGAGGTCAGCGCCTAAATATTCCAGCAAGTCGGTATGTCCCAGATCCAGTTGATTGCCGATGGAGATAAATTTACTCAAACCGATCTGGCGTTCTTTCAAGGCGTGGAAAATAATCCCGCCGTAGGCGCCGCTCTGGGAGATAAAACTGATATTGCCTTTAACTTGGGGCAGGCCGGGGAAATGAGTCGCGTTTAAACCAGCGCTGACATTATATAGACCCATACAGTTTGGTCCGATGGCCCGGATGCCTCGTTCTTGGAGCAGAATCCGGATTCGTTCTTCGGCCTGTTGACCCAACGCGCCTGTTTCTTTAAAACCGGAAGAGATGATGATAATACCTTTAACCTGACCCGGCTTAATTTCAGCAATGACATTTTCGACCAGATGGTTCGGTATGCAAAAAATTGCCAGGTCAACCGGGTGAGGGATGTCATTAAGAGAGGGGAAAACTTTTCGTCCGGTGATTCGTCCGCCGGCCGGGTTAACCGGGATAATTTTTCCGCGATACCCGTAATCAATCAGGTTTTTGATTAGTACCCGGCCGGGTTTAGCCGGGTCCTGCGAGGCGCCGACAATGGCAATGTTTTTGGGTTTAAAAAAATAGTCCATAAAAATTTCCTGTGAAAATTTTTATAAATTATATAATACTTTTAAGATATTGGCAAGAAAACAATTATTAACAAATTATTGATTTATGTAAGAAATTGATTATAATAAAATTTTCTGGAGGAAAATTTTATGACTAAATTTGCAAATATCTTTAAACCCAATAAACTCGGCAAATTAACCACCCATAACTGCGTCAAATACGCGGCCTGCTCGGTCTCTAATTTTAATACCGAAGACGGGTTTATCACCGACCGCGAAATGGCCCGGATGGAAGTGATTGCCCAAACCGGTGCGGCCATTATCACTAACCA
>CAKKQI010000025.1 GCA_919901895.1 Candidatus Brocadiaceae bacterium
CTACGAGATTCACTTTAAGATAGATTACAAAAATGCGGATGGGACAATCGCGAATTATTATCCAGACTTCTTTGTCAAAACGGATGAAAAGACGGTGTATATCGTTGAAACAAAAGGGCGTGAGGACTTAGATGATCTTTTGAAGATTAAAAGGCTTGCCCAGTGGTGCGATGACGCAAACGCCCGGCAGAAAAAGATCACTTATAAAATGCTATACGTAAAGCAGGAAGATTGGGATAAATACAAGCCTAAGAATTGGCAAGATGTCATTATGCTGTTTAAGTAGAAATCTTCAAGAAAAAAATCAAAGATCGTATTGCGAGGGTATGGGGAGCAAAACGAAGATGTACGTGTGGAGAAAATTGACGTGAATACAGTTTATATTTTGGGTGCTGGGGCTTCGCACGATTTAAACTTCCGGATTGGCAATTTAGACGCCGGATACGGAACGTATACCTACAAGGACTTTTTGGTCGAAGGTCCCTTGAGTAGTGGTTACTTTTACTATTTTAATCAGATCCTAAAAACTGTTAAAGAGAATGTGCCTCTTTGCGCTAGCATTACCGTCAGCGATAAATTGTTGGCTTATATATGCAAAAAATATGGCATTACTAAAGATGAGCTATTTGAGAGTAAGGAATTGAGTCAAAAGGTCAATATTGAAAATTTATACATAGATATCGAGATTGCTATTGACGAGATGGAATTGGAACGCGGTGGCGACCCTAACGATCTATCTTTACTGCAAGATCCACAATTTATAGATTTATTTGTTCTTCATAACGATCTTAAAAGCTATATTTTTGACACACTTTCGTTTATTGGATATTACTGCATTTCGAAATTCCACCATATTTTTGCAGAGCATATAACTAATTCTAATGCAAATGTTATATCGTTTAATTGGGATACTTTGCTGGACGAAGCAATGGTTAACACAAAGCGCTGGAGTTACGAAACTGGCTATGGGTTCGAATTTGAGAAGGTTCTTTATAAGACCGGCAAGGATTCAGAATCAGCCACTAAACTAGAAGCAACGAATATCATATTAAAACCACATGGTTCGATTAATTGGTATTCCGATAGGCATAAAGAAAAGTTGTATCTTATCGTACCTGTGGAGTTGAGGTTGCGGGGAGGAACCTTTGGACAATTAAGGTCTTGCGAATCTATCGGCAACGACAACCACGTTTTTACTTATATTATCCCACCCGGGAAAAAGAGGAAGCAATTTCCTTTTGTATGGGAACACATGAAAGATATTCTGCAAAAAGCAGATAAGATTATCTCTATAGGTTTTTCTTTTAACAGCAATGACTCCCACGTTAAGGATGAATTTGAGACTATTTGTTTTAAAAAAGATGTGGCAGTCGAAATAATAAATCCGGATGGTTCGGAACTGTTGAGTATTTATGAGCAAGTATTTAAAACAAAAAAAATCGTTGTAAAAAATTTATCTTTTGCAGATTATTGTAATAGTTTAGCGGCATGTATAAAGGTGTAACAGATTATGTCAATAACCAGAGTTGTAATAAAGAATTTTCGCTGTTTTAAAATGGCTAATGTCAGTTTCAAAAAATGTCATGCCTTAATTGGCGAAAATGGTTGTGGCAAAACGACGATTTTGGAAGCCATAAATTTAGCAACTTCTTCAGGTTATTCGCATATAACGGAGCACGATTTTAATAACGCAGATGAAGGTGATTTAGAAATTACCGTATTTTTTGACAAGCCATTTTTATGCAAAATACCAGACGGCTATACCACACAAGATATTTTGTGTCAGAGTGTTGTGTTTTCTGCACATAGAAGGAAACAAGCGGCTGGAGGGAAAGCCTTATCTGATCCATTTGTAACAGAAAAATATGCTGTACCGATTCTTTATAATTCTAAAGATGAATTCCATGATATCGATTTAGAAAGTTTATCGTCTAAGATTCCGGATAAGATATTAAAAACAGAACAGGGTTATGAATCTCCCAGAAAGACATCAGGCTCTGCTTTTAGATTTACTCAGCAACGGCTATCGCTTCAGAATGAGCTTATAAATTATTCCAATGTGTTTTATTTTGACCGGGAGAGAGAAAGCGAAGCGAGCACTGGATTCAATACGCTCTTGAGTAAAATAATAAAGGACCTTAATTGGCGGTACAGGAATAAGTGGACTCAGGTAGATATTGTCCAGAAATGGAATGAATTTTATCAACAGGTTATAGATACTGTAATAGATCCTAAAAATGACCGTATCATGCGTCCATTAGGCGAAAAACTGCAAAAAATTGTGAGCATCAAATGCGATAACTTAGAACTAAGCTTGTTAGATCTCGAACAGCCTTTTTTGAAATCATTTTTTTCACTGCGTGATGGCTCAAATCAAATTGATCAGAAAAATCTTGGTTCTGGCATATCGATTTTGTTAGCCTATTTTTTATTAGAGATCATCAGTAACCTTTCCAAGGGGGAAATAGTTTTTCTTATAGACGAGCCAGAGCTTCACCTGCATCCTCAATTGCAATCCCGATTATTTGCGGAATTTCAAAAATCATTATCGCAAATAATTTACACAACCCAATCAGATTGTTTTATAAGCATCGCTGACTGGATGTCAATAAGTCGGTTTGGCAGAGATTTTAAGAATACCCCAGAAACTGCTAGGCTAAACGAAGATCTTGAAGGCAAGAAAGTATCAGAGCACCTAGATGAAATTAAGACATTTCATCAGCATAAGGCGATATTTTTCCGTGAGGATAATCAAATATTCTTTGCTTCTAAGTGTTTGATTGTTGAAGGTCCTGCCGAAAAATATGGGGTGCCTGTTTTAGCAAATAAGCTTAATAAGGACTTATGCGATGTCACAATCATTAGCGCAAACGGCAAATCGAAAATTCCATATTACCAGTTATTATGTAAGTCTTTTGGTATTCCATATTTTACTGTTGTGGACCTAGATGGTATGAAAAAAGATGCCTCGGATAATAAGCGCCCCTGTTCTTGGATTATGGATAACGCCTTGGCCGTGTTTGATAAATCATTTGAAGAAGAGCTTGGGGTATCGAGGACTGCTGAACATAAGGTAAGTAAGGTTTTAATGAAAATTGATGAGATGGCCATAGATAAGATAACAGAAACTATAAAGAAGAATATAGAATCTATCGTTCAGTGGTGTAAAGAATAATTTCCATCCCTCGGCAATCGCAGTCGTCCGGCTTTGGCGTATTCCGCTGCGGACTTTGTGCGCTTGCCTCCACCTACTCTTAAAGAAAAGCAAAAACACCTTTTATAAATTTTTCGCCGCCGTAAGACATATCTCAAGCTTCTTGCAAATCTTCCGAGGAAATTGTATAATTTTCTCTATGCCAAAAGTATATCTCCGAACCTTCGGCTGCCAGATGAATAAACTGGATTCGGAACTGGTGTTAGGTGAACTGCTGCGAGCCGGTTACCAGCCGGTTGATAACGAATTTGAAGCAGACGTTATTCTTTTTAATACCTGCAGCGTGCGCGAACACGCCGAAGAACGGGTTTATTCCCACCTGGGCGCTTTAAAAAAAATTAAAAAAAACCGGCCGGAGGTGATTATCGGACTACTGGGTTGCCTGGCCCAAAAGGATAAAAATAAGGCGCTGAAACGTGTTCCTCACCTGGACCTGGTCTGCGGACCGCATCGTTATAAAATCCTGCCGGAACTTATCCGGAAAATAGCCGAAGAACACCGCCCGGTGATTGAAACCAGCCAGTCAGGGTTAGAAAACGACGGTGCTTACTTCCGCAATCTTGAGGCGCGCCAGAATTCGTTTCAGAACTACGTGCGCGTGATGCAGGGTTGTAATAATTATTGCAGTTACTGCATTGTACCCTCTGTCCGCGGAACCGTCCGGAGCCGCCCTTTGCCTGATATTGCGGCTGAAACAAAGATGTTAGTTGATAACGGCTGCTTGGAAATCACCCTGCTGGGTCAGAATATTACGGCTTATCGCTCCGAAAAAAACACGCTGGCCGATGTTTTAAAGGAATTAAGTAAAATAAACGGCCTGGCGCGCCTTCGTTTTATTACTTCACACCCGGCTTACGTTACACAGGAATTGCTTGAAACCATCCGGGATAATGATAAAATTTGCCCGTACCTGCATATGCCGGCCCAGTCCGGGTCAAACCGGATTTTGAAAGCAATGAAACGGGGTTATACCGCGGAAATTTATTTGGATTTAATCCGGCAGGCTCGCGAGATTGTACCGGATCTAGGAATAGCCAGCGATTTTATTGTGGGGTTCCCGGGCGAAACCGAGTCTGATTTTGAGGCAACGGTTAATTTAATCCGCGAGGCGGATTTCCAGAATTGTTTTATCTTCAAATACTCGCCCCGGCCGGGGACTAAGGCGGCTGAATTAGCCGAGACCGTCCCCGAAGCAATAAAAAAAGAACGAAATAATTTGTTGTTAAAAATCCAATCAGAAATCTCAGCCCGTCATAACCAAAAATTAGTGGGTAAAACTGACGATGTCCTGGTGGAAGGCGGCGGCAAAAATAATCACCCCGGCGGCCGGGCTGGTTCCGGCAAACAAACCGGCCGCACGGTTCATAACCAGATAGTGTTTTTTGAAAGTCCGAACGATTTAACCGGCCAATTAGTAAAAGTTAGAATTACCTCGGCTACTTCGTTAAGTTTACAGGGCCGCCTAATGGCTAACGGCAGGGAGAATTAACCGATGTCGTTTCGTAACCGGCTCATCATTGCTTTTGTTTTATTATCAGCCATTACCGCCATCGGCACGGCCGGATATAAAATCATCGGCGGACCGGAAACTTCCATTATTGATGCCGTTTATATGACCGTGATTACGCTGACCACGGTCGGTTATGGCGAAATAGTGGATCTGAGCAATAAACCGGTGGGCCGGATTTTTACCATGATTTTATTAATCAGCGGTATCGGTATTTTATCTTTTGTCGCCACTTCCTTGACCGCTTTTATTATTGAACTACAACTAAAAGGTATTACCAGGAGGAAAAAAATGTTAAAAGAAATCTCCGGATTAACCGACCATTACATTGTTTGCGGCCTGGGGGCGACCGGCATTCATATTATCCAGGAATTGCACAAATCGCTTCGCCGGTTTGTGGCGATTGACCACGACGAAGAACGTTTGCAAAAACTTTCGTCCGGAATGAACAACCTGCTTTACCTGGCCGGTGACGCTACGGATGACGAGATTTTAAAACAGGCGGGTATTGAGCGGGCCAGGGGGATTATTATTTCCCTGCCTTCGGATAAGGATAATCTTTATGTAACAGTGATCGCCAAGCAGTTAAATCCAAAAATAAAAGTTGTCGCGCTGGGGGTGGAAGACAAAGCGATGATTACTTTAAAAAAAGCGGGGGCCGATTCGGTCGTTTCGCCCAGTTTAATCGGCGGGTTAAGAATGGCTTCCGAAATGGTCCGACCCTCGGCCGTTCGTTTCCTGGACGAAATGCTCCGGCAGACCACCAGTACCACCCGGATTGAGGAAATCGTCGTGCCGGCCGGTTCTTCTTTAATAAACAAAACTATTTCCGAATTAGAATTAAAAAATAAATTTAACCTGTTAATCCTGGCGGCCAGAAGCGCGCCGAGAGAAGAAATGATTTATAATCCGCCACTGGATTTTACCATAAAAGAAGGAACGATCCTGGTAGTGATGGGCGAAATTACCAATATTCATCAGGCCAAGGAATTTGCGCAATAATATGCCGGATAAAGAACTGCACGAAAAATATATGCAACGCGCCCTGGAACTGGCCGTCAAAGGCGAAGGCCGGGTGGAGCCGAATCCGGTCGTCGGCGCGGTGGTGGTCAAAGATAACCGGGTCCTCGGCGAGGGCTATCACGAATATTTCGGCGGTCCGCACGCTGAAATAAATGCCCTGAATGCCTGCCGGGAACCAACGGACGGAGCGACTTTATATATTACGCTGGAACCCTGCGCCCATTTTGGCAAAACTCCGCCCTGCGTCGATGCGGTCATCCAGGCCGGGATCAAGAATGTGGTCATTGCGACGCGCGACCCCAACCCCATTACGGACAACCGGGGTGTTAACAAGTTGAAAGAAGCAGGGCTGACGGTGGTGGAGAGAATTCTGCAATCAAAAGCCCGGCAGATTAACGCCCCCTTTTTTAAACTGCACCGGGAAGGATTACCTTATATTATTGCCAAATGGGCGATGAGCGCGGACGGCAAAATCGCCACCCGGACGGGTGATTCTAAATGGATTTCTTCCGAAGCGTCGCGCAACTGGCTGGCGCGCCTGCGGGAAAAAGTAGGAGCGGTCATGGTCGGCATAGAAACGGTTTTAAAAGACGACCCGCAACTCTTGGTTAAAAATATACCCGACGCGACCGGTTCGTCCGCCTTAGGCGGATTCACCGCGAGCGGTTCGGCTTCGCTCACCGCGAGAAACCCCCGACGGATTATCCTGGATACCTATGCCCGGCTGCCGCTGGATTCCCAGATTATTAAAACGCTTGACCAGGCGGAAACTTATGTGGCGGTAGGTCCTTCGGCTCCGCAGGAAAAAGTAAAACAACTCTGGGAATCTCATTGCCATGTTCTGGAGATAGAAGAAATCGGCGGGCGTTTAAATTTTATCAAACTGGCCCGCAAAATCGCCGAAAGCGGTATTAATAAAATAATGATTGAAGGCGGAGGCGAGGTGCTGGCCAGCGCTTTTGAAACAGGGTTGGTGGACGAGGTTATTATCTTTTTAGCCCCAAAAATTATCGGCGGCCGCGACGCTAAAACACCAGTAGAAGGCGCCGGCATTGAATTAGTTAAAGATGCCATCCTTCTGGAAGAGATTACGGCTCAGCAGGTTGATAACGATATTGTTATCCGCGGACGGTTGCGGAAAACATAAACTGTGATTACACAGATTAAATAACGATTTTACAGATTAAGAGCCTATCCTAAAACCTCGAGGGTAGAAACAGGTCTCCAGACCTGTTTCTATTCATTATTT
>CAKKQI010000026.1:0-3583 GCA_919901895.1 Candidatus Brocadiaceae bacterium
GAAAAGGACATCCGGTTCGGTTTCTGACGGTATTATCATAGCTTGTTGGTCACAATTTATTTTCTCCCAGGATACTCCCCCATCAAAAGAACAAAATGTTGTAGGAAATGCGTCCTTCTTCATTATGGGTTGAAAATTAATGCATATTTTCTTGGAAGTATGCCGGGGAACTGACAATCCTGAAAAAAAAGAACTCACCCATGTATCAGGCGATGTTGTTCCTATGGGATAATAACTAAACTTTTTTTCTTCATCAGATTTAACGGCCAGATGCCATTTTACTTCTTTATCTGAAATTAACTGTTTTGTCACAATATAATATTGGTTTTCTTGCCAATATAAATCGTTACAATCATATTTGAGGGTGAAAAGCACTTCCCACGTTCCCCCAAAATCTTTACTTTGATGAACTTGTTTCCCTTTACATATATAAAGTATATTATTTTTAACTAAATTTATGGGTCGTCCGTATGAAAATTTGTCCTCGTTTTTTGGTAGCGAAATATATTGCCAGCTGCGTGCTCCATCCCGGCTTAAGAAATTTCCTCCTCCCGGCCCAAAGGCAATAATATTTTGAGGTTGGGATGAATCAACCTGCACACGCATTACCAACCCGCCATCAGGGCCACCGTGAGTAAGCCAGGTGTTAAGCAAGAGGTTAATTCTTTGTTTAATTTCAGTATCAGAACAGTCCTTCAGTGCCTTTATTAAAAAAGGTCTGATAGAAAAACCTATTTTTAGAAGTTCATCTTGCGCTGTTTCGCGGTGATTCCAATCATCATTACCTAATTGTTGGATTAACTCATTAATCTTTTTTTCTGGTGCGTCTATCTCTTGAGCATAGCCGGACCTGGTAAAAAGAAGAAACAGGAAAATAAACACCGTTGTTAATCGCTTCATTATTAACACCTTTTTATAAAATTTTATGCACAATACTGTAATATTTTAATCAGTTCGTTCTTGAGATGTTGCCGGTCAATAATCCGGTCAATCATCCCGTGTTCCAGTAAAAATTCCGAGGTCTGGAAACCGGGCGGAAGTTCCTGGCCGATGGTCTGGGCAATCACGCGCGGACCGGTAAAACCAATCAGGGCTTTCGGCTCGGCCACAATAATATCACCCAGGGCCGCAAAACTGGCCATTACCCCGGCCATCGTAGGATTGGTTAAAAGAGAAATATATAATCCACCGCTTTCATGCAACTTAGCCAGAACGGCGCTGGTTTTAGCCATCTGCATCAACGAAAGACAACCTTCATACATCCGCGCCCCGCCGCCGGAACCGGAAACCATAATAAACGGAATTTTCAATTCCATCGCCTTCTCAGTCGCCCGGGCCACTTTTTCACCCACCACCGAACCCATACTGCCCATAATAAAACGCGAGTCGGTTACCCCGAAAATAACTTCTATTCCGCCGAGCAGGCCTTTCCCGACCAGCATCGCATCTTTCATCCCGGTTTCCTGTTGCGATTCCTTAAGTTTATCCTTATAGGAACTGGTTGCCTTAAAACCCAGCGAGTCAACCGATTCCATCTCAGCCCAGTATTCTTCAAACGTTCCCGGGTCAATCAATAAAGAAACCCGTTCCTGGGCGGTTAATGAAAAATGGAAACTGCATTCCGGGCAAACCCGCAGTTTTTCCTCAACAATTTTTTTGTGGACCAAGTTGCCGCAACTATCACATTTCATCCAGAGCCCGTCCGGCATTACGTTTTTACGATGAAAAACAAATTTCTTCAAACCATCCCAACCGGTACTCATAATTTACTCCCTAAAGTAACAGGCACTTCAAATTCAGCCAAACCTCTTTTAATTTTTATCATTACGGTATTCCCCGGTTTTTTTGTTTTTATTAAATCAAGTAATCGGGCGACCGATTGAATTTTTTTATTATCAAAACCGGTCATAATATCTCCGGTTCGCAAATCACTCTCGGCCGCCGGGCTGCCCGGCATGACCTCGGCTATTTCCACCCCCTGACCTTGCGATTTTTCCGTTTCTATAAACGCCGCACCAAGAAACGGGGTATCCGAACCACCCCGGACTAAACTTACCGGCGCCGGCCGCGCCTCCAGAGTTGTTTTAATTTTAAAAATTTTATCCTGCCGTCTGATGGTAAATTGCACCTCCGCTCCGGCCGGATAAGTTCCCAGAATGCTATGAAATCGGTTCGCCGTGGTAAGATCATATTCATCAATCTTAATAATTTCATCACCGGCGCGTATTTTTAATCCGGCCGCCTGAGAACCTGATTTTACCGTAGTAACTTTTGCGCCAGCCGACGCTTGATAATAACCGGGAAACGGTATAATCAACCCTTCAATATATCCATGGTCCACCTGGCCGCCTGATTTTAAATACGGCAAAAATTTCTTAATCTGGTTCACCGGGATAGCATAACCAATACCGGTATTGACTTTAATAAACTCAAACCTGAAATCAATGCTTCCGTTAAGACCGATTAATTTCCCATCAAGAGTTACTAAAGGACCGCCGGAATTACCGGGATTAATCGGCGCATCAGTCTGAATCGCGTCAGAATAAGGACCGTGAAAACGATGCAAAGCGCTGATTATCCCAAAATTAACGGTCGGAATCAAATCCGATGTTCCCTGGCCGAAAGGATTACCTATGGCAATCACCGGCTGCCCGGTTTTTAATGAATCAGAATCGCCTATTTCCAGGTAAGGTAACTTTTCGGTACTTTCTATTTTCAAAAGGGCCACATCACCGTAGGAATCATAACCGAGCCGCCGGGCTGTATAGATGTTACCATTGACATCGTAAATATGCCACTTTTTACTGGAACCGACGACATGATAATTAGTCAAAACATAACCGTCTTCGGAAATAATCACTCCGGAACCGCCACCTATAAAAACATAAGCGGGAAGCACTTGTTCGATAACTCCGGAAATCTGTGCCTGTGATTCTTTGGCCTCGAGCAAATCATTCTCGGCCGCGTTAGCAACATTTCCTGAAATCAAAATCAGGGCTAACCAGCCAATAACAAAATATTTCCTTGTTCTGCCTATAATCAGTGTAATCCACTCCTTAATCAGTGTAATCAGTGGTTTTACCACTCTTTTGCCCCTATCAGCACGGTTACTTCCTTAATTTTATCATGTCTTTTTATTTTCAGAGAAACCGTTGCTCCGATTTTAGTCTCTTTAATCGCGTTAACTAAACTGCGCCAGATGGTTATTTTAACCTTATTAAATTCTACAATCACATCACCATTTTGCAATCCGGCCCGGCTGGCCGCCGTATTGGGAATAACCGCACCGATTAAAATACCTTCAATATCAACTGCCCCAAGGTCGGCCTGAATACCCAGAAAAGGCGTGGGTTGACGTTTTAACTTTTGCCCTTTTTTTAAATCAGGCAATATTTTTTTTATCTGAGGTGCGGTTAGGGCCAGACCGATTCCGGAATTTAACCCCAGATGGGCAATATCGCCGCGCTGGCCGACCAGTCCGAGCCAATCGCCGTTAACATTAAATACCGGCGCGCCGAAATTACCGTAATTTATTTTGGCATCTAATTGAAAAGTTTGGCCGTTTAGCCGTTCGGTTGCGCTG
>CAKKQI010000026.1:3593-4516 GCA_919901895.1 Candidatus Brocadiaceae bacterium
ACCAATCACGATCGCCCAATGCCCTGTTTTAAGTTGAATCTCATCCGGAAAGGTTAACGGTTTTGTTTCCTGAGGCAGTTGGTCAACTTTAAGCAAGGCGATATCCAATTCTTCATCCCAACCGGTTATTTCGGCCGGGAAATTTTGTTTCTGGTTATCCGCTTGAAAAGACACCGTAATATTTTTTATTTTACCTTTAACATTTTGATAACTGGTCAGGATGTATCCGTCATGGCTGATTAAAACTCCGGAAAGATAGCCGTCCGGCCTGGTTAAATATTCTTTATATTCGCCTTCTACCGACGGCAGCGGGGAATCTATCCGCCGGCCCGGTAGAGGCGGGTTAACCGGTGAAATACTCGGACCCGGTTTTTCCAAAAATTCCACTTTAATACCGACGATCGCCGGCGCCTTATCTTTTATTAAATAAGAAAACCCCAGTGCGGCGTCATTAATTTGATCCGGTTGTTCTGTCGGTAATTTTATTTTCTCGTTAAGCCGGGACTTAATTTTATTAATGGGAATTGCTACCCCCAGCCAGCGCGCCCGGGAATAGTTAAAACAAACTAATCCGATTATTTTTTTATCAGCTGCAATTAAAGGACCGCCGTCAATTCCACCGTTAACCGCAGCCGTTGTTTCAATCACCACCTCATTATACCGGCCGCTTAATGGCTCTAATTGGTAAGTTCCGGTCCGGGTTAAAGAATAAATCCCGCTGATAAGCCCGGCGCTGACCGAAATCTGGTTGTCCGCATTAATACTACCCATGGCATCGCCAAAGGTATAAGCCGTTTGGCCAACGCTGACCTGATCCGAATTACCTAATTCCAAATAAGGAAATTCAAGAATCCTAACCTGCTTATCAACTACCGGATTGGCTTGCAAAATAACCGATTCGGTGGTATCATCGGTTAAAACAA
>CAKKQI010000027.1 GCA_919901895.1 Candidatus Brocadiaceae bacterium
AACCGCCGAAATATCAGCAAACTTTTCATCAAGCCACATCTGTTTTGCCTGGGCGGTAATATTACCCATATCGCTGATAATAATAATCTCCGGGTTTCGGCGAAAGACCTCCTCAATACTCAAAACCGGCCAGGGCAAAGCGGCCTCTGAAGCAATATTATAACCCTGGGCATAGGTAATAATATCATCAACAAAAGTATTCCGACCGGCTGAGATTAAAGGAGTAACATTTAACTGGACCAGAACTCTGACCGGAACATCAGGACTTGTTCTGATTTGAGATAACTCATTCTCAATCGTCTTGATAACTATTTCCGCTTCAGCTGTTTTACCCAATAATTTGGCGCAGAGTAAAAAGTTATTTTTAATATCCACCCACGAGTTACTTTCTCCGAACACAAATACGGCGACACCCAGTTCCCGTAATTTCTCGACGCTCTGGGGCCGATTGCCTTCTTTGGTGGCAAAGACTAAATCAGGTTTCAGGGTTATGATTTTTTCCACCGATGGATCAATGATTGTCCCGACGCTGGATATTGAAACAGGCATTTTACAGAAATCGGTCCGACCCACCAGATAGTTCTCTGATTTAAGTATTTTTATGTTTTCCGTAATGGATGGGGCTAAAGATATTATCCGCTGGTTTTTCAGAGGTAGGCTAAAAGAGATACCGGTGGCATCAGAGATGATTTCACCTTGAGGAACTCCGACCATCGTTCTTTCTGGTTTCTGCGGGCAACCGCATAACAACCACCAGCCACCTAAAAAAACTATCGGTAAAATAAATTTTTTCATATTAGAGTATAACACAAATAGGCGACGAACAAGGCGGTTACTTCTACTATTTCATTGATGGCGCCGAGGATATCGCCGTTCACTCCGCCCAGCATCTTTCGGGCGATGATCACGATCAAAAGGACAGGAATAAAGGATATGAACATTAAAACTAACCCAATCATCGTACTCCAGATGAGAGAAATGACTGAAGTAATCACCAAGGTCATCACCGTAGCAATGATAACCTCTTGGCGGGAGATACGGGCTATAAATGGTTGGCCGATTCCTTGACCGGCCACTTCAGGATATGGTCCAAGCGCGGCGCCAATAACCATTGCCCATCTGCTTAATACTGGTGTCAGGATCAGGAAACCATTAAATAGAGAAATTCCTAAAGGCATGCTGGCCAGGAGTGACCATTTCAGAAGAAGAATAAATATTATTCCGATCGCGCCCATCGCACCGATGTGCGGGTCTCTCATTATTCTGATGACTTCTTCCTGCTTGAGACGGTCCGGTGAGCCGGAGGCCGGGTCGCCGGAAGTAACTTTGTTG
>CAKKQI010000028.1:0-6106 GCA_919901895.1 Candidatus Brocadiaceae bacterium
TGATATTTTATTTTTCAATTCGCTGATTGATTGCACCAGGTCGTTCAGAGTTGTTTCAAAATGAGAAATCTGGTTATTTAACTGGGTAATGGTTATTTCCAGGTGTTCTTTTAGCGACCGGGCCTGAGCTTGCTTGACTTTTAGTTCGGTTATCTGTTGGTCAAGCGCCTTGTTTTCTTCAGCATACCGGCTGATTTTCCGGTTTAACTGTTCAATTTCGTCGTTAATCTGGTCCTGGACGGTTTCTATTTCCTGGAGCATCAGGCTGATGGAAGAGTTTCTTTCTCCTAACGCATTAATTTGTCCGGTTATCTCGTTTAACTCTAGTTGAATTATTTCTTTTTCTTTAATCAGAATATTTATCTTTTGCTGGATTTCTTCTTTCTGTCTTTGTTTTTCCAATTCAAGAGATTTATGGTCGTAAATTTGATATCTTAATGACTGGGTTATATTTTCTAGCTCGGCCGCTTCCCTGGTTTTTTGACCCTGATGAGTTTCCCGGCCGGTTAAAGCATTCTGGAGAGATATTAATTCTTCGGAAATTCTTTTCAGTTCTGATTTGCGGAAAATCAGGTTTACGCCCGGTTCGCCCCGATGAAAATCGGGACTCCGCTCCGCTTCGCCGCTCCCGATTTTATCGGGAGAAGTGCCGGTGGAAATAACGCCGCGGGCTGAAATAACTTCGCCGGTTAAAGCCACAATCGGCTGGAATACTCCCCTGACCTGGCTGAGCATCATCTGGCGGGCCATATCAAGGTTCTCGGCAATCAAATAGGGCGAGAGTAAAAATTTAATCAACGGTTGCAAGTGCGGTTCGCTGGACGCGGTCCCTTCGGGTTCTGTTTTCACCAGCCGGTCCAGCCGCTTCAATAATATCGGAGAGACATCCGTGGTTTTATTTATTTCCTGGTTAGAACCGTCGGATGAATCCGGATCGCCCTGGTGGAGAATTGTTTCTAATGAAATAGTCGTTACCCGGCCGTAGGAATTATTTTTAACAAATTCCAGAACACGTAAACTGTCCGATAATGTCTGGGTAATAATTGCCTGGCTTAAGTCTTTCAGGACCGATTCCACCGCGCCGATATAAGCCGGTTCCACGTCAATTAAATCGGCCAGGATGCCGTAAACTTTTCCAAATTGATGAGGGTTAGTTTTTAATTGGTCCAAAACCGCTTTCACGCCGCCGGCCAGTCCTGCCTGATGATTTTCCAGGTCTTCCAGGATTTCTTTCCGGGAGATTTTTTTATGGATTTCCTCTTTATGACGGGAAATTTCTTCGGTAAAGGCGGTTAATTCGGTTTTTAAAGACTTGAACGTATCCTCCTGCCGGTGTAATTCCGTTTTTAACGACGCATTTTTTTCGGTAATCGCCTGGTTCTCCTGTTCCACCCGGAGCGCCTGTTCTTTTGAGGCGAGCATTTCCGAGGTGATTTCTACAATTCTTATTTCTGTTTTATCCCGGCGAGCCGATAAATTTTTTAATTCAACCTGCAGGCTGGTTTGTTCATTCTGGTATTGTGATTTTTTGTGAGCGGTATTAAGAACCGCATTTCTTTTGCTTTCCAGTTCCTGATTGAGTGTTTCTAATTCCTGAGATACTTCTTTAAAAGTTGTATTTTTTTCTTCAAGTGTTTGGGTCAGGGTGCTGATATCGTTTTTAGCGGTTTCCAGCGTTTGCATTGTTTCGCAGAGTTGCCGGCGTGTTTCAATGGCTTTTTGGGTAGTCAGGCCTAAATTTTGTTTTAACCGGGTAATTTCTTCTTGATATTCATTTCGCCTCTGGCGGCTATTTTCTATTTCCTGTCCGGTAGCCGCGGCTTCGGCATTAACGGTTAACAGGTTATCCTGATAACGCTTGAGATTGTTATCAAAAGATAATAACTCCTGGTCAATCCCGGTAATTGATTCTTCCAGGGCAGTTAATTTTTCCGTTAAAACCTGTTCCCGGGCTTTAAATTCAGCCAGTTTAACGGTTAAATCGTCGCTCTGAGAGATTAATTCTTGGTAATGATGCAGGGCCAGGCGAGTCTTTTTTTCTTTTAATTCGTTGAGCCACTGCCGGTATTTGGCCGCTTTAGTCGCCTGGATTTTAATTGACCTGATGCCCCGCTTTACTTCGCTGATAATGTCATTTAATCTTAATAAATCCTGGGTTACCCGCTCCAGTTTTGACTCGGTTTCCCGTTTTTTGGCTTTATATTTGCTGATACCGGCTGCTTCTTCAAAAAGACCGCGCCGTTCTTTGGAGTTTGATAACAGGATAAAATCAATTTTGCCCTGCTCTACGATGGAATACGATTCCATCCCCACGCCGGTATCCATAAATAATTCCCGGATATCTTTCAAGCGAACGATCTGGTTATTAATCAAATATTCGCTTTCGCCGGAACGGTAAAGCCGTCGGGTAACCGTCACTTCGTCGTAATCAATCGGCAGGCGCCGGGATGCCGGCAGCGAAGAAGATAATTTTTCATCTTGTCCCCCGATGTTATATTGGGGAGTTTGTTCTGATTCTATTGAAGTCTGAGTGGCATTATTTATTTCCGAAGCAGTTTCCTCTTTCGTCTCGCCAATAGCGGGACAAGGCAGGACAATTGGTTCGGAATAATGATTGTTCTCATCGTTAAGATTAGAAAAAGTAAGTGAAACTTCGGCGTAACTGGCAGAAGGAGTCCCGTTTGAACCGTTGAAAATAACATCCAGCATTTCTTCGCCGCGCAGTGATTTGGCGCTCCGGTCGCCCAGGGCCCATTTGAAGGCGTCAACGACGTTACTTTTGCCGCAGCCATTCGGGCCGATTAAACCGGTAATACCATCGTGAAAACAAAACTCTGTTCGTTTGGCAAACGATTTGAATCCTTCAATTTCCAGTTTAACTAATTTCATATTGAGCTATTCCACGCTAAAGCGTGGCACCCATGTAACTTAACTCTTTTCGCCTTAGGCGGACTTGAGTAATCAGATAAAATTACGGTGAAAATGATACTAAATATATCGGTATTTTTCATCTATTTCTTGCATAAAAATTCAGAAAATAAATTTATTCCGAAGGGACAATCATGGCAATTATAAAGTAAGCAATCAGACCCAGAATTACCCCGCTGAGTAAAATTATTACAACGGTCCCAACCCGACTAAGGTTGGGTCAAGATTGGCATAGTTGGCAAATCCGCTGCAAATACCTAAAATCATCCGTTCTGTACGGGAACGGGTTAATTTTTTTTGCAAAAAGAACGTGCTGCCGGCTTGTCCGGTCAAATAAGTGCCGCAGTGCTTGCATTTTAAAGCCGCGGCCTTAATTTCTTCCGCACAGAACGGGCATTTCTTCAAAAGTACTTCACGGTCTAAAGCCTCTAAAAGCCGTTCTCCTTCTTCAGATGAAACTTTCCCTTCTTGAACCATTCCTAAAATTCTGTTTTTTTCAGACGGATAATCTACGAAAGGGGCCGGATTGGCTTGAGTCTTTTGAGGAGCCGGTGCTCCTTTCGGACGGTTTTTAATCGAAAGGACAACAATGATAATACCCCCGATGAAAATCAATATTGGGAGAAAGGCAAGTAATAATTTTGTTGTTGACATGGACATCTCCATTGTCTAATCCTCCTCTTTCTAAAAGTTTTTAGTTTAGTAATAGACAACTATTTTTGTAATTATTTAGCCGTCTGAAACCCTTTCTGGTAACGTCCCGCCATGGCGGAACATTGTAAATAAGGGTAGGTTTAAGCCCTTGCCCCGATAATAATCGGGACTTGCTTGAACCGTTATCAGCCTCGCTTCAGGCGGGGACTGATTTCCGCCGGAGGACGGATCAGCCTCTGGCTGAAGTCCTACGGCTAAGACGAAAGCAAGGACTTGTGTCTATCCCATCCCGCCAAGGGGCGGGATTCGGTTTACCCCGCCGGTCCGCCCCGCTTCGCTTGGCGAGACCGGGGAGGCGGTGGCTAAATAATCACCTATTTTTTAGGGGTAATTAATCCGATAATAATATAAGCAATCAGTAAAGGCAAAATACCGGAAAACAGTGTGGCGAGTACATAGATTACGCGTATCAAAAAGTAGTCCATCCCAAAATATTCAGCCAGGCCGCCGCAGACACCCATAATCATTGAATTCTGACTGGAACGATAAAGCCGTTTTCCGGCCTGGATACCCGGCCCTTGGCCTAACATTGAACCACAGTGTTTACACTTGATGGCCTCTTCCTGAACCTCCTCCGCACAATAAGGGCATTGTTTCATAAAAATCATCCTCTATTTCTTTTAAACAGGAACATAAATTTAGGTATAGGAATTTCAATCGGGGTAGGCGGACCTAATTTATTATTACTTATCATTTTTCTTTTTCCGTTTTTGTTTTCCTTTGGAATCAGCTTTAGCAATCACCTTCAGGAGCCGTTTCCCTTGTTCCGGGGTTATTTTTTTTGATTTGATTAAACGTTTGATAATATCTTTTTCGGTATCCATATGATTTTCCTTCCTGTTTTGCTCTTAGAGCCGATCCTAAAACCTCGAGGGTAGAAACACATGTTTCTATTCATTATTTTCGGGTCGGGAGGCCCGAAATTACCTGATTTTAAAAGTAAAAGAAATAAATCTCCGAAAATAAAAATAAATATCATTAACCATCCGATTAAACCAATTGATATGAACATATTCGAAATACTCATTGGTTCCGGCATAATAAATTATCTCCTTCTAAATATTTATAATTCCCTGAATAATTTTATCGCCTCGTCCACGCTGATTTTACCTTCTTCAATGCCGTCTAATATCCGTTTCCGGTATTCCTTATCGCCGGTGGTTTCCTGTTTAAGTTTACTAATTACTTCATCCAGACGGTTGCGAATTGTGGGATAAGAAATATTAAGTTTCTGGGCTACGGCTTTAAGACTGCCGCTGGATTTGACAAACAGTTCAATAAATTCACGGTCCTCGGGCGGCAGCCGGGCCAGGCGGGGGATGGGAATCTCCCCTTCCACGGCAATCTTGCATGCCTTACAGCGAATCCGCTCAATGTGCATTGCCCCACCGCAATAAGGACAGCTACGAGCCAGTTTTTCCATAATAAAATTTTTAATAGAATTATATTAGATAATTTAATTTTGTCAAGAAAAAAATCAATTTTATTAAAGAATTTTTTAAAAAAAGTTAATTTTATTGAATCTGTTGAAATCCGATAAGAAACGATTTTTTTGTCGCGATTTGTCAGTTGTTTTTATCCGGATGGATTCCTGTTTTCACAGGAATGACAGACGAGGGTTTCGGCAAAACCATTTGATATGATTTCACGAGAGTTTTACTCGGCGATGATATTTTTGACATAAGCGGGGAATGCAACCCGGTCGCCGGTTTTAACACGATGTTGCGTAAACCAGCCCCGGTTTACTTCAAGGGCATATTTGGTTTTATCCCTGGAAACAACCGAAGTGGTATCAAACGGTTTCAGCGGGCTAATCTGGGTAATCGTGCCGTCCGCCTTGATAAAAGCAATGTCAAGCGGGATTTCAGTGTTTTTCATCCAGAATGATAACCCCTGTTCGTCCGGATAGATAAAAAGCAGGCCGGTATCAGGCGGTAAGGCCGGACGATGCATCAGTCCTTTCCGCCTGGTTTCTTCAGTAAAGGCGAGTTCTAATTTGAGTTCAGAGCGGTTAATCCTGAGAATAAAATCAGGTGATGGCGATGAAGAAGGCGCTGGTTTGAGCCAAATAATTATGATAATGACGGCAAAAGGAATTAAGGCAAACTTGAAAAGTCTATTTTTTATCTGCATATAATATTATTTTTCGCTCCGCACTGGCCGCATTGACCGTCTTCGGTTAATTTTAAAATTTTAATGTTATAACCCAGTCGTTGAATAAGTTTGGCTTGACATTTATGGCAGAAGGTATCGCTTCCCGATAGAATCGGGACAGGTGTTTCCCGGAGCGAAATGTTTCCCAGATAAACATGGTCCAGATACTGTTTGGCAATTTGATGCGCTTTAAGTAACGTATCAGACGGGGTGGGTGGATTAGTTAATTTATAAATAGGGTAATAAGCAGAAAAATGCAAGGGCGTATCCCGGCCCAGGTGCTCGGCTACCCATTGAGACAGGTTTTTAA
>CAKKQI010000028.1:6116-6426 GCA_919901895.1 Candidatus Brocadiaceae bacterium
CCCGGAATAACCAGGTTAGTAATTTCCACCAGTGCTGTTTGGCGGGCTATTTTGGCCGTTTCCAGCACGGGATTAACCCTGGCTTTACAAAGTTTATGGTAAAAACCATCGTCCATGCTTTTAATATCAATATTCAAAGCGTCAATGTAAGGCATCAGTTGGTTTAACGGTTCGGGATTAATATAACCGTTGGTAACCAGGACATTTTTTAATCCCGCCTGACGAGTCAATTTAGCGGTGTCCAAGACATATTCATACCACATCAATGGCTCGTTATAAGTATAAGCAATGGCAAAAGATTTTTGCTGTT
>CAKKQI010000029.1:0-329 GCA_919901895.1 Candidatus Brocadiaceae bacterium
GGACGTGCGCCGCCGGATTATCGGACAACTTTCTAAGGGTTACCGCCAGCGAGTGGGACTGGCTGACGCCATTATCGGCGACCCGCCGTTGCTGATTCTGGACGAACCAACCATCGGGCTTGACCCGAACCAGATCCGGCAGGTGCGCGAATTAATCAAAAACCTCGGTCAGAATCGGACCATCATTCTTTCCACCCATATTTTGCCGGAGGTAGAAATAATCTGTAACCGGGTAATTATTATTAATAAAGGAAAGATTGTGGCGATGGATACATTGGACGGTCTGGCCCGGAGCGTTGAAAACCAGGCCAGGATTAATGTGGAAATCC
>CAKKQI010000029.1:339-8922 GCA_919901895.1 Candidatus Brocadiaceae bacterium
GCAGCGAAATTAATAAGATGCTCTGCCAGATACCGGGCGTAAAAAATGTTATCTGGCAAAACCGGGGTGAAATTAATACCTTCGTGATTGAGCCGCAACCGGGAGATGACCTCAGGGAAAAAATTTACCAAACCGCGGTGGAACAGCGCTGGATGCTCAGGGAACTAAAACGCACTGCCGCGACGCTGGAAGACCTGTTTGTGCAGGTAACGACCCGCGAATAAACCACAGATATACACTGATATTGAATAATGGATAAACACGGATAAATAGGTGATACAGAATAAACTTAAATATCAGGATATAACCAGGGAAATTTTAGGGGCGGCCTTTGAAGTGCATAATATTTTAGGATGCGGTTTTCTTGAAAAAGTTTATGAAAATGCTTTAGAGCGAGAACTAAAAGCAAGGAAATTAAACTATGACTCCCAAAAAGAGATAAATGTATTTTATAAAAATCAAAAAGTTGGAACTTATATTCCCGATTTGGTTATTGAAGACAAAGTAATCGTAGAATTAAAGGTAGTTGGGGAAATCGGCAACATCCATATTGCGCAATTACTGAATTATCTAAAAGCTTCGGGATATGAAGTCGGACTTATTTTAAATTTCGCTAAAACTAAATTAGAATACAAAAGATTAATAAAATAATTGTATCCGTGGTAAACATCCGTGAGTATCTCTGGTAAATATCTGTGTCTATCCGTGGTAAACATCCGTGTGTATCTGTGGTACTATGAATATCCTTAATCTAACCAAACGCGAATTACTGGCTTATTTCCTTTCACCGCTGGCTTACGTGGTGATGACGGCTTTCCTATTTTTTTCAGGAATATTTTTTTACAGTAATGTAACTGGATTCAAGGATACCTCGGCCATCCGATGGCAACTTGATATTATTGGTTTTATCAGTCTGTTTGCCCTGCCGCTCATTACTATGCGTCTGCTGGCCGAAGAAAAAAAATCAGGTACGATTGAAATGCTGATGACCGCACCGGTTACCGAAACGGCTATTATTATTTCTAAATTCCTTGGGGCGCTGATATTTTATCTGTTCCTCATCGCACCGACTATTATTTACGTTATTTTGCTTTTAATCTGGGGAAATCTTGATATTGGTTCCCTCCTGGCCGGTTACCTCGGATTGATTTTATTAGTCGGCGTCTTTATCGCCATCGGTTTGTTTATCTCATCTTTCACCGAGAGCCAACTGCTGGCCGCCATTGTTACCTGGGTTATTCTAATAATCTGGTATATCATCGGTGGATTAGCCGGTGAATTATCCAACGCTCTGGTATCATTTTTAAACGCCGGGGTCGGGTGGTTATTCGGTTCGTTTGATGCCTGGTCTTCTAAACTAACCGCTTTTTTTGAATATATCGGTTTCTTTAAACATCTGGAGCCGTTTTCTAAGGGCCTAATTGATACGCGTGGCGTAGTTTTTTATCTCAGTTTAGTCGTCTTCTTTTTATTCTTAACCATCCGGGTAGTGGAATCAAAAAGATGGAAATAAATAATTTATGAATGATGAATTAAAAAAAGATACTTCAGGAAAGGCCGGTGACTGGGGATGCGGCAAAAAAAGACTGACGGCCTTGAATCTAACCGCGATGATTCTTATTTCACTAGCGATCATCTTCGGCCTTAATTATCTCGCTTCCCAATATTATAAACGGATTGATTGCACTTTCGCCCGAACTTATTCACTTTCCGATAAAACCAAAACTATTCTTAAAAACCTGAATGAGCCGGTTACAGTCTATACGATTTTTTTCAATCATGAAGTTATCCCAAAATTAAAAGACTTGATGGAAGAATATAAGAGCTATTCATCAAAGATAGTGATTGAAGAATTAAGCGAAGCTAATCCGGTTTTAACCCAGAAAAAATTGAAATTTCTGTCGGAAGACCTCAAGATTGATATTTCCAGCATCGGGCTGGAATCTTTAAGAGGCGGCGAAACGCCCGGTTTTATGATTTTTGTCTACACCAACCGGAATAAAGTGGTTAATCTTAAAGATAGCTATACACCCAAATACTCAGGCGGCTGGATGCCGCAGGAAACCGGCGTTGAAATATTTCGGGGCGAAGAACTTATCACCGGAGCAATTTTAAACTTAATCCAGGGAAAACAGACCATGATCTATTTCACCGAAGGTCACCAGGAACCTGATATTAATAAATCAGATGGAAACGGAATTGCTTATGTCAACGACTTGCTTAAACGGGAAAACATCGTCATCCAAAAGGTTGATTTGATGAAAACAGAAAAGGTGCCGGACGATTGTGCTGTTTTAATTATGGCCGGACCGGGACAGCCGGTTAAACCACATGAAATCCGTCTACTTAATGATTACTTGTCCGCCGGCCGGAAAATGATGGTGCTGGTTGACCCGCTCACTGAAACCAATCTGGAAAATTTTCTTAAGGAATGGGGGGTGGCACTTGATAATAATGTGGTGGTGGATTTGGTAAACTGCATTCAACTATCCCTTTCCGACAGCCAGGTAACCGTTAAAAGTAAGGACATTACCGTTCCGGCTATAACTGACTATGGAGCGCGTCAGCATCCGATTACCAAAAAAATGGACGAACGAATAACGACTTACTTTGTGGTGAGCCGTTCTATGGAACCAGTTAAATCGGCTGGCCCTGATTTAGAGATTGTTGAAATTGCCCGTTCATCTCCGGAATCCTGGGGCGAGATTGATTTGAAGTCGGCTCTGGAGAATAACAGCGCACCCGTTTTTGATAAGAATAAAGAAAAACAGGGCCCGCTGCTCCTGGGACTGGCCGTGACGAAAAAAATAAAGTCGGAACTGTCGGACGGTCAGGCCGATCCTGGATCAAAAAATGAAACCAGACTTGTTGTTTTGGGCGATTCTGATATGATTAAAAATATTTATCTTAATCCAAACTCTCAACAGTACCTCGGCACAAATGACATTTTTTTGAACTCGGTTCGCTGGTTAGCCCACCAGGAACAGTTGATTTCCATTGAACCCAAAAAACCGGAGGATACTA
Organism: Candidatus Brocadiaceae bacterium; assembly: GCA_919901895.1. Lineage (GTDB taxonomy): Bacteria > Planctomycetota > MHYJ01 > JACQXL01 > CAKKQI01 > CAKKQI01. Next base: position 3,364 of record CAKKQI010000029.1, read on the forward strand.
AAGTAGATTTAAATGTGGGAAAACGCGCTCTGGTACTAATGCTGGTCAGCCTGGTTTTCTTGCCTTTGTTCGGTGTTATCGCTGGTATTTCTATCTGGCTGATGCGCCGTAAATAAATATGAAATTTCGCACGACTTTTATTCTATTTATTATCGCTTTAATCCTGGGTTCCGCTATTCTTCTTCTTAAAAAATATGTCCCTACAACGGACGAACTGGGCAAAAAAAAGAATAAAATAGTTGACGTCCAATCAAAACAAATCACCTCTTTTGAAATCAGGCAAAAAGACCTGATTATTTCAGGAGCAAAGGACCAGAATACCGGCTGGCAATTGACCGCACCTTTGAAAACTAAAGCCGATCAGCCCGTCGTGGAAGCAATGCTGCGCGAATTTGACTACCTGACCAAAAAAGACACAATTCCAAAAACCAATCCGGCCGATTACGGATTTGACCAGCCCCGTCTGGTTATCACCGTTCAAACCGAAGGACATAAAACCGTTACGGCCGATATCGGAACTGATACCCCGCTCGGTAACGGTCTTTATCTTCAGATGGCCGGTGATGCCAATGTCTATGTGGTTGACAAAGGCATTTTTGAAATGTTCAATAAAACAGTTTTTGACCTGCGTGATAAAAAGATTTTTGACGTTGATTTATACGAAGTGAATAAATTCCGCTTGATTTATGATGGACCAGCGATTGAGTTGGCGAAAAAAGATAACGATTTGTCCGCCCAAGAGGCGGGCTGGCACCTGACGGAGCCGTTTAAGGAAAAATCAGACCAGGATAAACCGCGCAGTTTTTTGCTTGACCTCAATAATCTGGCGGCCGAATCGTTCGTAGATGATCATGCTCTAGATTTAAAAAAATATGGATTAGACCAACCGGTCCTAAAAATTTCCGTATCAGAAACGAAGAACGAGCAGACCAAAACAGAAACTTTCCTTTTCGGCCACCTGCTTCCGGAAGACCCCAAAAAAATATACTTAACCAAAGAGGGGAGTAATACCATTGTGGCCGTTGATTCAGCTATCTTTGATAAACTAAAACTCAGAGCCAATGATTTCCGGTCAGAAAAACTCTTTGAATTGGAAGAAAACAATCTAACCAGGATTGAAATTCAGGAAAACCAACAACCATTGGTTCATCTGAAACGGGAAAATGAAGTTTGGAAATTAGCTTATCCGGTCGACGGAAGTTTTGATGCGTCCAGTATCAGTGAATTTATCCACCGCTTAAATGACTTTCAAATCAATGAATTTACGGCTGAAGATACGTTCGTCTCAGGCGGATTGGAAAGGTATGGGCTGGTTACACCAACTTTAACGTTAGTTCTGGGATTTAAACAGCCATCCTCTGAAATAAAAACAAACCTGGGGTTACCGGCCGGCGGGGGAGAAATTATTTATGTCGGCCAATCCGGTAAAAACAGGGTGGTGGCTTTAAAGAAAGATTTTTATGACTTTCTCAAAAAAGGGTATCTGCTGTTCCAGAATAAAAATGTCTTAAATATCAATCGCGATGAGATAAAAACATTTTCAGTAGAAAAAATATCCGGTGAAAAATTCAGCGCCCGGCAGGAAAAACCGGGTAACTGGCTGGTGCTAGAACCAAAAGAAGCCAAGTTAGAAGATGTCTCGCTGGTTTACCAGTTCCTGGATAATATCTGTCAATTAGAACTACTTGATTTTATCGCCGGTCCGGAAGCAAATTTAAGCGAGTTCGGATTAACAGAACCTTTTCTTAAACTTACTCTGGAATTTGGTTCAGGTGAACGGATGCAGACTAAAACGTTACTGGTGGGCAAAGGAACACCGGACGGTTCCCGTTACGCTAAATTAGCCGAGCAACCCTTTGTATTCCTTCTGAATTCATCTGTAGTCAACTCGTTGCAAAAAGATATTATTAAAAAATAGAGGAGATGATTTATATGATAGAAAAGACCGAATTCAAAGGCAATCCGATCATCGTTCTGAAACGCGATGAAAACGACAAATTTCCGTTTTCCTTCGGACTGACCAAGGCAAAACTTATTCTGGAGAACTTAGAGGAGATCAAGAAATTCGTTGAAGAAAATAAGTGATCCAAATAAACACAAATGTCGGGACACCATTTGTGTTAATTCTGGTCAAATTCGTATCGATTCGTGTTAACAACGATCATTATTACTTTTCTTCTATCTGGATTTTGCAGAACCGGTTTTTCTTGCCGACCTTAAGAATCATCCCGGACTTTAACATAATTTCCAGATTCGGGTCGGTCATCTTCTGGCTGTCGACCTCAACTCCGCCCTGGCTAACGAGCCGCCGGGCTTCGTTGTTTGATTTGACAAATCCGCACAGCCCCAACAATTTAGGCAACCATATTTTATCGTCCGATAAATCGCTCCGGTTAATTTTTACGACCGGTATTTCCTCCGGCCTTTCCTGCTTGCTGAAAACCCGGTCAAATTGCCTGGCCGCTCCATCGGCTGATGATTCATCATGATATATTTTAACAATTTCTTTAGCCAGCGTAATTTTGGCTTCTTTCGGATGAGTCGTTGGACCGAGCAGTTTGTTTATCGTTTCTTCCGGCAAATCGGTTAATAGAATAAAGTAATCTTTCATTAATTTATCCGGCAGGGACATAATCTTGCCGAACATTTCAAATGGTTCTTCACTTACGCCGATCTGGTTTCCCAGACTCTTACTCATTTTCTGGACGCCATCTAGCCCGACCAGCAGGGGAGTGGTCAGGGCGATTTGCGGCGTCATTTCGTAGGCCCGTTGTAAATCACGCCCGACCAGCAGGTTAAAAGTTTGGTCCGTGCCGCCCAATTCAACGTCTGCGTTAACCATCACCGAATCATACGCCTGCATTAATGGATAAAGTAATTCGTGCAAACCGATGGGGATTTCTTTTTCTAAACGCTGGGCAAAATCGTCCCTTTCAATAAACCGCGCCACCGTCACCCGGCTGGCCAGTTTAATAATATCGCTGAACTGTAACGGAGATAACCAACTCCCGTTATGGACAATTTCGGCTGTTTGTAAATTTAGTATTTTACCGACCTGTTTTAAATAAGTGTCGGCGTTTCGTTTTATTTCTTCGGGCGACAGTTGGGGTCTGGTTTTCTCCCGGCCTGAAGGGTCGCCAATCAAAGCGGTAAAATCGCCAATAATCAGCACGGCCTGGTGGCCGAGGTCCTGAAACTGGCGTAATTTTCTCAAGACAACCGTATGTCCCAGATGGATATCAGGAGCGGTCGGGTCAACCCCCAGCTTTATCCGCAACGGTTTTTTTGAAGAATACGAAAAATCAATCTTCTGGATAAGGTCTGTTTCAGAATAAATATCAACCGTTCCTCGTTTCAGGATTTCTAACTGTTTTTTTACTTCCGTCTTCATCGCTTATTCTTCTCTTTCCACCAGGTTAACCAGATTTCTTCTTCCAGGGCAAATGGCAACTGGGTAATATGTTTCAGGCTATTCATCAAAACTTGTTTTAGTTCCGATTCCGCCTGAGACGGATCAGCCTTCGGCTGAGACGATTTCCGCAAAGCCGTCATTAACATTTCAATGGCCTGTTCGTATTCTTTTTCAGAAACCAACATGCTGCAGAGAAAAATATCAAGAGGCATCCCGCCATCCAGCGCCTCACCCAATTTAGCCAGCGGTTCTTTTAAAACCGGGTCTACATCGGGCGGAAAGACCCTGAGAATGATTTGCGGAAAAACAATCTTGCGGATACCGGTAAATTCGCCGCCACCTTCTATTTTTAAAGGACGAATCTCCGCCCCGAGCGTATAAATCCGGTAAAGCAAACTTCTCAGTTCTTTGTCGGTATCAATCACGTAAGAATTCTGCCATATTTCTTTCGGGTTTAATGTAATCTTTTTATCAGATAAAGGTATTTCTTCCATCCGGCTGATACTTGAATAATTACCGGTTGGCCCGTATTCGGTAATACTCAGATAGATAACCGCGCTATTTTTTTCGCCGAACGTGATATCCACCGGACGCAGGGTAACATTTTCAAACTGTAAAGTTATGTTTATTTTATCGCCCATCTCATAAATTTCTTTCCGGTCCCGCCCAAGGCGGGATTCGCTGAATATCTTTGTTTTAATTACGCTTTTTTGAATAAGTTTTTCTTCGCAGGCAATCCGGAATTGTTTTAACTTGGCGGAAAATTCAAGCTGCGGTTCCAGTTCCAGAATACTGTTGATTAATTTTATGGCCGGCTGGTATTGTTCGCGCTGGGCAAACGTCTGGGCCGCCAGATACTTGGAATAAAGATATTTATCAATAAAAAGAGATTCGTTTTTTGAAACACGCCGGGCCAGTTCTTCCAGAATAGCCGGCGTTATTTTAGTTTCTTTGGACGGATGCCGTTCCATAATCTGGCGGGTTAATTCCACGTAAATACCCTTATCTTTTAACCGTTCCATAATAAAAGGTATCACCGAAGGACCGATCTCAACCAATTGGGCCAGAGCGTCCTGGCGTTCGGCTTCATCGCGCCCGTCGGCCGACGAGGCCGGGGCATCCAGTTTATTTAAAAGATTAAAAATAGTATTAACCTGATTATAAAACTTATCGGCCGAGGAGACCGGCTCGTCGGTCGCCGGTAAGTGTTGCGGTTGTTCGGCCGGCGAAGAATCAGGTTGGCCGGTTAACACCTGATTAAATAAAGCCGGCCAATTTAAAATAATTACTGCGGCTAATAGAATCGGGCTGATAATTTTCATACCTACTCCACGGTAACGCTTTTAGCCAAGTTACGCGGCTGGTCAACATTATGCCCTTTTTTAACGGCAATATGATAAGCCAATAACTGCAAAGGAATCACCGCCAGAATCGGGGAAAATAATTCAGGTGTTTCCGGAATATAAATTATCCGGTCAGATAGACGGGTAATAGTTTGATCGCCTTCTGTGGCAATCGCGATAATAATTCCCCGGCGGGCTTTTACTTCCTGGATATTGGAAAGCATCTTTTCATAAACCGGGCTCTTAACCACAATCGCCACGGTCGGAAAAGTCTCATCCACCAGGGCGAGCGGGCCGTGTTTCATCTCGCCGGCTCCGTAACCTTCGGCGTGGGTATATGAAATTTCTTTTAATTTTAAAGCGCCTTCATAAGCATTAGGAAAATTATAACGGCGGCCGATATACATAAAACTCGGCGCTTTATAATATTGAGCCGCATATCGTTTAACCAGGTTATTATTTTTTAAAACACGCTGAATTTTCCCAGGAACAGTTAAAAACTCGCTGATTAATTTACGGCTAGCCGGTTTAGCCAGGACATTCCGGAGACGCCCGAGGTAAATAGCCAATAAAAGAATCAACGTTAACTGGGAAGTGTATGCTTTGGTGGAAGCGACGCTGATTTCCGGGCCGGCATAGGTATAAATTACCGATTTTGCCTCGCGGGTGAGTGAACTACCCACCACGTTACAAATTGCCATGGTCAAAGCGTGATGACTATTTGCCTGGCGCACCGCGGCCAGTGTATCAGCTGTTTCTCCGGATTGGCTAATCGCCAGCACCAGCGTCTGGTTATCCAGAACC
>CAKKQI010000030.1 GCA_919901895.1 Candidatus Brocadiaceae bacterium
GCGTAAGGCCAGCATTGAGGTGCTGGAATAAAGACTCAAAAAACCGCTGACCGAACAAACATAATTACAGAAAACCCGTCCGCGAAAGATGACGGCTAAGACCGTTGCGATTACGATCAGGGTCCCCAGTACAATAAAACTAGCCATCGGGCGGGTAACCAGCATGGCGCTGAAACTGCACATTGCCAGAAACCCGATGTTCTGCAACCAGATATTACTTAATTTTTTGGGCCAGGGTTTATTAAGACCGTAATTTTCAACCCGGTTGGTTGTGGTATTATAGTTAACTTTGCTTAAGGCGCGCCGTTGGAACCATTGCCCGAAAAAAGGGAAAGGGCAGACGGTACACCAGATTCGTGAGCCAAAAGGAACTAGAAAAGTGATTAAAATAAACCACCAGAAAATCCAGACGTAAATTATCATGATGTTATGGTTGCCGACGGGGGAACCAAAGAATCCGGCAATCAAAAAGAAATAAAAACCAACGAGCGTTCCGAACATAACTAAAAATTGAAAGGCACGCAGTTTAACTATTTGTTTGGCGAGGGGAATCAACTTGAAGAGGTCAAACCATTTTCGGGACGACTCGTCCGGGTCCGACTTTAAACCATCAGATAGATGATGTCTTTCTTTCAAAGTGGCGGCTGAATCGGAACTGCATAAAGGCCATCTTTCATCGGTCCGGCAAGATGGTTGGGAGTTGGTTGTATTTTGTTCTGAAGACATAACGCAAATTTTCCTTTCAAAATAAAGTTAACCAGCGAATGTAGGCACCCCGAAAGCTTTCGGGGTGCTCTTAAACCGCACGGTTAAAACCGTCCGCTAATACAGCGGACGGTCGCTGTATTAGCGACCGTGCCTACAAATCCTGATTTTTCATTACCTCAGGGAAACCAGATATCTCGTTTTGTTACGCGCTTTTAGTTTTTTGAAGTATTTTTTATTCCTAACATCACAAACAAAGCGATGATTAAGCCGATGGCCAGTCCAACTCCGGTCCAGAAAGGGCGGTTGGGGCTGACAATCATTTCACCAAGCATAAAAGGATGCATTGAACCGCAGGTGATGGAACAACGGTAACGGAATTTGCCTTCTTTATCTGCGGTAAAAGTAATTTCTTCAACCTGTTCCGGCTGGTCTTTTGGACGTGAAGGCCGGCGGAGTTCAACCTTAGAATATTCCGGAACAATTTTAGCATCAATGTCATAA
>CAKKQI010000031.1 GCA_919901895.1 Candidatus Brocadiaceae bacterium
TGGGACTGGCATAGGCGTAGCGGACCAGTTCGTTTTTTGGCACAATCTCAGATTCCCTAATCTGGATCGCGACCCTGTAGGAATAGTCGTTCGTTACCGCCGCGCTAGACACGGCCTGATACCAGCCACCGCCTAAATCGTAAAGCGTTACATTGACCGGAATATTATTAATCATCAGGTTATTGATGGCTAATTTACCGGCCGTGGCGGAATTACTCTTCAACCAATCATTATAACTGCCGGTATAGGCGCTGGTATTGGCCTGGTATTTTACCTGTTCCAGCCCGGCATCGGCCGCATAACGCAGTTGATAATTAGTTTCATAATTAGCTACCAGTTTATTGTGCACCACGACATCATTTAGCAGAACACCGGTGATAACGACCATCATCATTACCACGACTGCGGTAATCATTAAAGCCGAGCCCTTCACAGATTGCACAGATTTAAACTGATTACGCAGATGAGACACATTCTGAATTTTCATCCTTCGACTCCTTTCAATCGCTCAGGATGACCCTGAGCCTGCCGAACGGGTCATTGCATTTGCTCCTTGTCTAAAAAGCGAGGATGCGTTCGTTTTACTCAGCGTAAACAAGCCTCGCCGTTACATTATTATATAATATAGAAGCAAATAGCGTGCCAGAGATTTACTTTGAGCCAGCAACAGAGTTAGTTATGTAATTCCTTAGTAATAAAAGAGTTGCGAATAGGGCGTGTTGGCGAGAAATAGAGAGTTGACCGGAAATAGTATGGTCAAAAAGACACGATGAGGTTATTTAGACACAGTATTATGGGACGACATTTTTAATTGTTTCATCTTGCGATATAAATTACGGCGGTCATAACCCAGCCGCCGGGCGGCCTGAGTGAGATTACCGCCGCAATCAGTGATGGTCTGTTTGATAAGATTCCGCTGGAAAAATTCGGTTAAACTGGTGAAAGTATGTTTTGCTGTTTTCAAGATTTCCCCGGATAGAGTTGGCAAGTGACCGCGGATTGTTTCTGAAAGCATTTCTTCGGTAATCTGTTTTGCCTGAGGATGCAATACTAAAATCCTTTTAATTTCGTTTTCCAGTTCCCGGACATTGCCGGGCCATTGGTAGTTAGTCAGAATGCGGAATGTGGAATCCGGAATGGTGAATGAAGTATGTTTGCCTGTGTATTTTTCAAGAAAATGTTGAACCAGAAGCGGAATATCTTCCTTTCTTTCCCTTAACGCAGGCAAAGTAATAATAATCGTGTTAATCCTGTATAATAAATCCTCCCGGAAGCGTTTGGCCTTGACCAGTTCTTCCAAGTCTTCATTACTGGCCAGGACAAAACGGGTGTTGACCTGAACCGGTTTTTCCGCCCCGACCCGCCATAACTGGTTATCCTCTATCATCCGTAATAATTTCTGCTGCATCCCGAACGACATATTGCTCATTTCATCCAGAAACAGCGTCCCGTTAGAGGCGAGTTCAATATAGCCCTTTTTATCGGACTGGGCGCCGGTAAAGGCCCCTTTGGCATACCCGAAGAGTTCGCTTTCTAAAAGCGTCTCCGGAATCGCGCCGGCATTACAGGCCAGCCAAGTTTGGCGGGAACGTAAACT
>CAKKQI010000032.1 GCA_919901895.1 Candidatus Brocadiaceae bacterium
TCCTGGCGTTAGTGGCCTTTTTACCGGAATACGCCGTGGATTTGCATCTGGCCTGGAGCGCCGCGAGTAATCCGGAAGACCTGCCGCTGGCCTGCGCTAATATGACCGGCGCTAACCGGTTGCTGATCGGATTGGGCTGGCCGGTCGTGCTTTTTGCCTACTGGTTTACCACGAAGAAAAAAGTAATTGAATTGGAGCCGACCCATCGGATAGAACTGCTTGCCCTCTTAGCCGCTACTTTTTATTCGTTTTTTATTCCGATGAAAGGAACAATCTCGCTGATAGATTCGGTGATGCTGCTGGTGATATTTATTTTATATCTCGTGGCGGCCAGCCGGACGCATCATACAGAACCGGAACTAGAGGGGCCGGTAGAACTTTTCAGCCAAGGGTCAAGACTTTACTGTTGTCTTATTACAATTTTATTTTTCGTTCTGGCCGGTTACACCATTTATATTTCAGCCGAGCCGTTTGTGGATGGTCTTAAAGTCGCCGGTAAATCTTGGGGGATTGATCAATATCTAATGATTCAATGGATTGCGCCGCTGGCTTCGGAATCGCCTGAATTTATCGTCGCGATTATTTTTGCCACGCGGGCGATGGCCGGCGCCTCGCTGGGAACGCTTATTTCATCAAAAGTCAACCAGTGGACCTTGCTGATTGCTTCTTTGCCGATTGCCTATACCCTGGCCGGTGGATCAATCTGGGGGATGAAACTGGATAATCAGCAGGTAGAAGAAATATTCTTAACCGCGGCCCAATCTCTTTTTGCTATTTTTGTCCTGTCTAATTTCCGATTTTCACTGTTAGAAGCATTCGTATTATTAATACTTTTTTCCACCCAGTTGATTATTCCGTTAGTTTTTCCTATTATATTTCCTGAGATGCCGGTTGAACAATTGAAAAACTTAGAAATCAAGGCGCGTTTAGCTTACGGAGGTCTTTATATTGCCCTTTCGGTTCTGATGATAATGCTTTCGCATAATCGTCGTAATGCAGTGTTGGGGTTGATTAAACCACGCCAGAAGTAGGGGCTGTGTCATAAACCAGATTTACTTTGTGTGAAAGTTGATTTATTTAGGGCCTATCCGGATAATAAAAAATGTAGCTGCGACCCCCGCCTAGGCGGAGTCGTCCGTCGGTAGGGATAAGAGACTCTAACAAAACCGTGTTTTTTATTATTCCCGCTCATTCTGTCATTCCCGCGAAAGCGGGAATCCAGTAATATCAATAAGTTTCTGGACTCCTGCTGGAGTTTACCCAGTGGATTCCTGCTTCCGCAGGAATGACATTTTACTTTAGGTTTTGTTAGAGTTTCTAAGTCATACGCACCAACACCTTTGATATTCGGATACGTTCTTAGTTCTGACCTTCAACCATTTTAAGGTCTTCTACGGTTTTAATGGTGGGATTCTGGCCGCAAACCGGGCAATCGGGGTCAGGTTTAATTTCAACATTTCTGAACTTCATTGACAGGGCGTCAAAAACCAGCAGTTGATTAGTTAACAAATCACCTAATCCGGTAATAAGTTTTATGGCCTCGGTGGCCTGGATTAAGCCGACAATGCCGGCTGCGGTATTTAAAATGCCCGCTTCAGAACAGGTGGGTACCGCACCGGGTGAAGGCGGTTCCCTGAAAACGCATCGGTAGCACGCACTCCGACCCGGTTGAATGGTCATCACCTGACCGCTGAAACGCAATACCCCGGCGTGCACCAACGGTATTCCGGAGATAACACAGGCATCGTTTAATAAGTATTTGGAAGCGAAGTTATCCGTTCCATCAAGCACCACGTCATATTCTTTAATAATTTCCAGGATATTAACCGCTTTTAACCGTTCCGAATGGAGGGCCAGTTCTAGAGTCGGATTAAGTTGTTTGATTCTTTCGCCCGCCGAGGTTACTTTTAATTGGCCGATTTTGGTCTGGTCGTGGATAATCTGTCTGGGCAGGTTTGATATTTCCACGGTATCGCTATCAATTAATCCAATTTTTTTCAGCCCGATGGGAGCCAGGTAAGTTAAAGCCGCTGAACCAAGCCCACCGGCGCCGGCGATAAATATTCGGGCTGCAGCAATTTTTTTTTGCCCTTCAATCCCGAAATTAGGCAGGCGAACATGACGGCTGAATTGCTCTAAGTAATCGGTAGAAAAAAGCATATTTACCCCCACACCAATTAAATTGAACTGCTACGTATTCTCTTTTTAAGTTGGGCCAATGCCCTTGATCTTAATTTCAGGTTTTTCTCTCGGTGTCTGGCATCATATTCTCTTTGGATGCTTCGTAATAAACCAATGCAAAAGGCCTTCGGAATTTTGTAGAGAAAACTAAGCCGCTATTAGGTTCTTTCATTCTTCGTTTCAAATCATTAGTCGAGCCTATATAAAATTCTTTATCCGTCTTACTTTTAATAACAGAGACATAAAACATAATTTAATTGGTGTGGGGGTTAAGTCCTCACTCTCCCGAATAACAACACTGCGATCAGTCCGAAAAAGACCAGCGGAAACCAGGCCGAAATCAAGGGATGAATAAATCCTTTGGTGCCCAGACTCTCAAAAAAAAATTGCACCATAAAAAAAATAATCACGACCGCCAGGCAGATGCCGACGCCGGTAAAAAAGTTTTTTGATTCCCCGATTAAAACAAAAGGCAACCCCAGCAATAATAAAATGATATTTACCAGCGGAAAAGTGATTTTATTGTAAAACTTAACCTTAAGGTAATTCTGGTGAGGGTACTGGGTAATCATTTTTTTCAGTTTGGCTGATTCCGTATAAGAAAGAGTATCATCGGTTTTAGCTAAATCAGCCGGGGTTAAATCGGTTGACCAGAGATATCCCTCCGGTCCAAACCGGCGGGGTGGCCCTTTTCTGAAGCCGGATTCATCATAGGAATAAACCACGCCGTTATAAAGATACCAGCCCTGAGATAATCGGCTTGCCCCGCCAAAGGCGGGGCTTGTCTCGCTAAAGGCGATTTCCCATGAGGCGGTTTCAGCGATTAATTTAGCCCGAAGACTGTTATTTTCATTGCATTCGGTAATGGAAACCTGATGCATCGTCTGGTTAGTATAATCATAGTTTTTTATTAAGACGGTGCTGTAACGATTGTCATAAGTAAGAATATAACGTTCCTGGCCTTCGGATGTTAAAATTTTATCCGTTTGCGAAATGTTTTCATTGAAAGCCGGGATGATTTTTTCATCAATAAAGAACATCAGGATCGAAATAACCAGAGCAATAATAAAAACCGGGACTAAAATACGGTAGATACTCAGGCCGGCCGAGAACATCGGCGTTAGTTCGTTAGTTTTAATAAATCTGGTGATGGTGACCATCGCTGCCACCAGCGTAATAATCGGTATCAGGTCTAGCAGAATTAAAGGGATCCGGTATAAATAATATTTGATGATGAATCCTAAAATATTTTTATGAGACACCATCGTAAATTCCTGGATATTGGTAAAAAAGTGGACGATCAAGTAAAGTCCGGACAGGACCAGGGTTGTGACCCCTAAGGTTAAAACAAATTGGTTGAGGACGTAACGGTCTATTTTTTTCATTATTATTTCTATCTTAACGCGAATTTACCCGAATTTCACACGAATCAACACAAATTTTACCCGGATGTCTATTCAGGTGGATTCGTCCCGCCCTGGCGGGATTCGCGTCCCGACCTTCGTCGGAATCAGTCCAACGGCTGATATAATTTGTGTTTATTCGTGTCATTTCCTGAAAATAAGGTAAAGCAAAACTCCGGCGGTGATTAAGGAAACGCTGTTCGCCAGCCAGACGGCTAATTGGGGCGGGGCATAACCGCCGGAGCCGATAAAATTACCAAACATTACCAGCGGATAATATCCCAGTGACACGATTAAAAAACTCAAGCCCACCCCGGCGACCTTGCTGCCTTTTTTCATTAAAATCCCGACCGGCGTTCCGATCAGCAAAAAGATTAAAGGCGCCAGGCCCAGCGAGAATCTTTTATGTTTCTCGGTTAAAATCTGGCTGAGCCGGAACCGGTCCGTTTCGTTTTTTTTAATCATTCGGTTAAGCTCATCATTGCTCAGGGCCACCAAGTTTTTTTTGCGGTCAAGGAAAAGAGGGGAAAGATCAACTTTTATTTTTAAAGAATCGCTCAACCCGATTTTCGGGTCTTTGGATTCCCAGTCAGTTTCACTTTCTTTAATTATTTGTTGTAAATCAAAAGAAAGACTGGCATTTTTTTCATCAAAATCCACCGTTCCTTTAGCCGCTTTAACCAAATCATAGGCGTTTTTTTCATCAATAAATTTAACAATGGCAATATTTTTGAAAACACCGTCCTTAAAATCATCATACGAAATACGGTAACCCGGTAGTTGAATATTTTTAACGGAAATATTGGGTGAAAGGAACCGGCTTTTTAAAGCGGAAATGGTCAGATTTCTTGTTTGAGCGTAGCAGTAGGGAATAAAATTACTATTCATTATCACCATAATGATACCCAGGAAGACGCCCAGTAAAAATACCGGGCGGATGACGCGGGCCAGGTGAATCCCGCCGGCTTTGATCGCGGTAATTTCGTTATTTTCGGAAAAACGCCCGAAAACAAAAACACTGGCTACCAGAATCGCAATCGGAATAATATAAATTATGGAGAGGGCAATAAAAAAAGGGACGACGCTAATTAAGAAATCCATTCCGATATGGCTATATTTCCGGTGAAATTGAAAAAAGGGGACGGTGAGCGTGACGATCCCTAAAAGAACGCTGAAAACCATGAAAAAAGCGATTACTAATTCCCTGATAATATACCGTTGTAAAATCATATTCTTTGGCCCGCATTATTCATAAATTCAGATCAACGACCTACAAGGCCGTTGTCTTATCCGGTAGACAACGAAATTCCCGCCGGAGGCGGGTCTGCCTCAGGCACGATATTTCGT
>CAKKQI010000033.1 GCA_919901895.1 Candidatus Brocadiaceae bacterium
TACAGGTTGGTGAAAGTTGGCTGATAACTTATACTTATACCGGAACGATCAGCAAGGTCAAATTCCAGTATTCGGTGGACGGGAATCCGTATCAGGATATTCCTGGTGGGACAAATATTAATACTGGTGGAGACTATACAGGACAATGGACCTGGGCGCCGATACCGGATGCGATTTCCAATAATGTGCTGGTAAAGGTGTTGGATAATGATCCGAATCATCCGGTTGCGCAAGAAGGGATTTCGGCCCAGTGTAAGATTAAAGGTAAATTGATCCTGGATTTCCCGAAAGGTAACGAACCGGAACCGCAACTGCCGTGGTCGGTTGGTCTGACTTATCCGATTACCTGGACCGCCCAGGGCAGTATCGCGACGGTTGAAATAAGATATTCAGCGGTTATCACGGATACAATAGATAATACGTATGTGATTAGTTCAGGTGTTGTTTCCGGAGCAGGCACGCGTGTTTATAACTGGACTATTCCGGATACGGCCCTCGCTTTACCATCTACCAACGTAAAAATCTGGGTGATTAACACGGCGGATTCCACGGTTCTGAGTAAAAGCACTTATTTCTTCCGGGTCAAAGGGATGTTGCAATTAATTAACCCGCCCAGCCCTCAATTAGTGAATGCCCCTTATACGATTCAGTGGCAGAAGAGTACCGGGATTACCCAGGTTAAATTAGAATACTGGGATGACCCGGCGAGTCTGTGGAAGCCGATTGGCGCCTGGCCGATTGCAGCCGGGGCAGGCGGCAGCGGTAGTTATAACTGGACTATTGCCGATGCTATTTCACCCAATGCCAAATTGCGCATTACCGATTATAATGACGGGACGGTTTCTGATGAGAGTACGATTTTCCGGATTAAAGGTTCTATTACCGTAACCAATCCGACCGCTTTTAATGAATGGGTGGTGGGTGAAAACCGTCCGATAAGCTGGTCGCTGAACGGCACGATTTCATTAGTGAATATTTATTATTCCAAGAATAATTTTGTTACCACCGGTACGATTCAGGCGAATGTTTCGGTCACAGCCGGTGTTTATAACTGGAACCCGGTAACCGATGACGTGACCGCCGGTTATAACGTTAAAATAAAAATAACTAATGCCGCCGATGAAAATAATATGCAGGGTGAAAGCCCGGCGTTCAAGATTAAAGGCACGTTAAATCTTACCTATCCACCCACCAGCGACGGCGATATCTTCCGCGTCGGTAACAAGGTGCCAATTCAATGGACTTCTAACGCCAATTCCATCAGCCAGGTAAAATTATCTTATGTCATCGGCGGCAGTCCGACTTTGATTCAAACCGTGGCCAGCGTCAAGGGCGCCAATTCCTGGGACTGGACCATCCCGGCCGGCGCCACTTCTGATAATGTCCGCATCAGGGTAGAAGATGCCAATGATAATACGGTTTTGTCAGATGGTTCAAAATACTTTATGGTCAAACCGGAAGTAAAAATGACTTCTCCGGGCGCGGCAGCCGGCGAGGTTTACAAAGTCGGAACCGGTATCTCAATCAACTTTGTCTATACGGGGACTGCCCCGGCCACGATGAATTTCTATTATAATAAAGGCGCCGGCGATGTTTATATCGGACAGAAAGTTGACGTGGTCAGCGGCACAAATAGTTTTCCGTGGACAATCCAGGATGCGGCGCTGGCTTCCTCGGTAATCTTTAAGATAAAACATCCGACCGATAGCGATGTTACTTCAAACGCGGTTAATTCCGTTAAAATCATCGGCGATTTCACCAATATCCGGTTAGCCAAAGGGGTGACGGACCCGATTTCAATAGTAACGGTCAACGACAGCGGGGTGACGGTCAAGTGGACGGGCGTCGGACCGGTGCCGTATGTCAAGATAGAATATTCCAATGATGGTTTTATTCTGCCGGCGAATATCTGGAATATGACGCCGG
>CAKKQI010000034.1 GCA_919901895.1 Candidatus Brocadiaceae bacterium
GCGGTCTGGGATAGCACCATCAGCCCGACGCGTTATACATATATTGGACGCGGGGCGCGCGGTTCCACTGTTAAATCTCACCCGGCCGGCGCTAAAGTAACTATCTATGGTTACAGTAATATTTTAAGAAACCAGATTCAGATCAGTGGTTATCCGGTTATGAACCAGCCGCGCTTATACACCGGCGGGGCTGTGCTCGCAATGAATTTAATCGACTATCTGCCGCAGACCGCCATTTTTAAACCGGAAATCATTGACCCTAATACCGGACAGATTATCCAGACTGACGGGATTGATGCTGATGATAGCCCTATCCCGGTTGGTTCTACCGATGATTTTCCATCAGAGGGATATTTACGGATTGATAACGAAGTAATATTATATAACGGATTAGGAACAACCAGAATTTGGGTTTCGCCGGCTCAAGAGGTAACCCAGCCGGCTTTTATGAATTGCCGGCGGGGTCAGGCTGGAACTACGGCCGCTGACCATTCGCATGGAGCAACGGTGGATTTATATTCTATCAAGGTTAATAATAATACAAACTATCCGGACCGAAGTATTATTCAGATTGAAGATGAATGGATTGGCCCATTGCAGAAGCAGGGGACTGATTATTTTATCGGGATTGTGAGTAACAGACAACCGTTAAATATTAACCGCGGGTATGGCCAAACCGCGGCGGTTTTGCATCCGGCCGGGAGAGAAATTATTCCGGTCTTCCGGGTGGCTGACGGCTTTTGCGGAAGCGGTGATATTATAACGATTGTTGAATCAGACCAGACCTTGCCCAAAGAAGAAAGAACTATCAATCACGCGGCGAACATTGCCGGTAATTATTTGGCGGCGTTTACCGAAAATGTTAGCCGTGAATATACGATTAATAATATTACCAGGTTGTTAAAATTTCCTTCGGATGAATTACCTTCCTATCTGCCGGCTCAAGCCTATGTGGGTGGTGAATGTCCGGATGACCAGGGTGTGGTTAGCACGGTTAGTTTAACCGGATATGTTGATGAACTCAGGTTTTTCCGGGCTGCGAAAGGAAATTTTACTTTAAATGGAGTTTTGACCGCGGCCGGGAATGAAACTGCTATTCCGATGAACAATGTTTCCGGTTTATTCACCACCGGCGGAGTGGTAAAAATGGGCGATGAGTTCATCGGTTACGCCGATATTGATACCGGCAGCAGTGAACTTATTTACGCTCAGAGAGGTTATCTAAAATCACCGGTTTCGGTTCATGCCCCGGCCCAGCGGGCCTTTCATCTGAGTTTTTTGCCGGTAACCGCGTTAACGCAAGAAGTTTCCGGTAATGATTATACTTTATACTTAAAAACAACACCATCAAATTCGGCCGGATATGTTTTAATTGATGACGAAGTGGTCGGCTTTACCAAAACCAGCGGCAACCAAATCATAATGCCTTATGATAAAAGGCGGATTGGCCTGTTCCGGGCGGCTTTTGGAACGAATTATGCGTCGCATCAGCCGAATGCCCTAGTTTTTGAGATGCCGTTCCGTTACTGGGACCTTTATCAGTCCGAGGCCTTTGATGATGATCTGGCTTATTGTACGTTTACTAATCTGGCTAATAATGCGTTGTGGGGGAGAGTAACCTGGGAGCAACAGCCGACTGCTCCGCAGACGCGTCTTAAAATTATGGCCCGGGTGGACGGTGTACCTGATTGGTCCAGCCCAGCCACCAACCGGCGGGGTGGAATTTTTGAATTCACCGACCCGCGGGAATTAAATCTGTTAAACGTTAAAGGCGACGAATTGGAAATAATGGTTTTTTACGAATACCTCCAGGGCGCTTTTTCTACTAACGCCTGGAAAGAATCACCGGTTCTGAAAGGGCTCTGGGTGGAATACGAAAAACCGAATAATATTAATACTCATCAGGAAGAGTAGTGATTTATAACTTTTGTTATTGTGGGTTTAATGGTAGACCCCGATGTTACATCGGGGGACTCGTTGTCTACGCGCTATTGGGAGTGTGTCCAAAAACTATAA